>CAYMBT010000107.1:0-8948 GCA_964388755.1 uncultured Pseudobdellovibrionaceae bacterium
TGGTGGACAAGTGGCACTAAATCTTACAAGAGAATATGGTCCAGCTGACCCAGAAGATTTTGCTTACAAACAGGGATGCATCAATATCAGTGATGGCACCCTAGCAAACTCCACACTAGCTTGTTCTAATAGTGTTAATGGCGTTTTGTTATCAGATAACGCCGATACATTAATTGATAATGCCAAGGCCCAAAAAAATACTGACGGTTGGGCCAATGTGACTCCCACCTCAGCTTTAGCTTTCACAAATGAAACCGATATGTTTACTTCGGCTATTACGACCCCAACGCCGTAATTACTGCAAATGGCGGCTTGATTTAAAAATCTAAGCCGCCCATTTTTTATCTCCAATAAAATTAAAAATATAGATGTTCTTTTTTAGAAATTTTAATTATTTTTTGCACTTCAATTCTTTTTATCCATAATTAAATTTTTTATTTTCTTTTATCAAATCTCATCAATATTGAAATGAACTCTGAAAAGCTTAAAATTTGCACTGAATTGTCAGACTCTGACCTCTTTTGCAAGTTGTCATGGTCTGACAATTCAGTCTTTCTAGAAGACTCTCTTAAACAAGATTCAGTTGGTGCTGAATCCACTTAACTCTTAACCCATCAATCATCGAGGATAATTATGAAAAATTTAATGATTGTGCTTGGAACCCTTTTCTTTTTGGTTTCTTGCACGACTGGCACAAAAGTCAACCACCTGGGACAAAATCAAATCCCCCTAGAAGATTTCTTTAAAAATCCACTTGTGAGTTCTTATAAGATTTCACCCAATGGTCAGTATTTAGCTTTTTTAAAACCTTATAAAAATCGCATGAACATTTTTGTGCAAAAAGTGGGTGACAACACTGAAGCCACACGTCTGACTTCACAAGAAGACCGCGACATCTCTGCTTTCTTCTGGAAAGAAAATGACACACTTATTTTTATGCGCGATTTTGGTGGTGATGAAAACTATCATCTCTTTAGAGTGTCTGTGGATGGCAAAAACGAAAAAGACCTGACCCCTTTTACTGAAACTAGAGTCGGTGTGATTGATGATCTTGAAAACCTAGATCCAAAAAACCTCATCATTTCTATGAACAAACGTAAAAAAGAAGTGTTTGATGCTTATAGGCTTAATGTGATCACAGGTGAGTTAACTTTGATCGCAGAGAACCCAGGCAATTATATGGGTTGGTTAACCGATCATAAAGGACAATTAAGAGTGGCAACCGCCACTGATGGTGTTAATACCTCTATTTTTTATCGTGACACTGAAAAACAAAAGTTTAAAAAGATTTTGACCAATAACTTTAAAAATCAATTGGCTCCTCTTTTCTTTACTTTTGATAACAAGAACCTTTACGTCAGCACAAATCTCAATCGCGATAAAGCTGCCCTTGCTATTTTTAATCCTCAAACAACCAAGGTTACAAAAACTCTTTTCACGCGCGATGATGTGGATGTATCGGGTCTTGATTACTCAAAAAAGAGAAAAGTATTAACGTTAGCCTCTTTTATTACCTGGAAGTCTCAACGTCATTTTTTTGATAAAACCGAAGAAAGCATTTACAAAGATATTTCTACAAAGCTTCCTGGCTATGAAATAGCCATATCTTCAAAAGATGCAGATGAAGACACTTATATTGTCAGAACTTATAGCGACCGAAGCCTTGGGGCTTTTTATATTTATGACGTCACAAAAAAGAAGCTTGATCTGTTAAGCCAAATCAGCCCTTGGCTCAATGAGGCCGAGCTGGCTGCAATGAAACCTATTCAATATAAGACTCGTGATGGACTTAATATTAATGGCTATCTCACTCTTCCATTGGGTGGAGACGGTAAGAATCTTCCTTTGATCGTTCTGCCCCATGGTGGCCCCTGGGCCAGAGACGTTTGGGGATATCGTCCTGATGTGCAATTTCTTGCAAACAGAGGTTATGCTGTCTTCCAAATGAACTTCCGTGGTTCAACAGGATACGGTAAGGAATTCTGGTCTTCTTCGTTTAAAAAATGGGGAAAAGAGATGCAAAATGATATCTCTGATGGTGTTCAATATTTGATCGATCAAAAGATTGCCAACAAAGATAAAGTTGGAATTTATGGCGGAAGCTATGGCGGCTACGCAGTACTGGCTGGACTTGCTTTCACACCAGACCTTTATGCATGTGGTGTGGACTATGTGGGTGTTTCAAACATTTTTACTTTAATGGAAACCATCCCACCCTACTGGAAACCTATGCAAGAAATGTTTTACGAGATGGTCGGTCATCCAGTGAAAGATAAAAAATTGCTGACAGCTGTTTCACCGGTCTTTCATGCTGATAAAATTAAAGCTCCACTGATGGTGGTTCAAGGCGCAAAAGATCCACGGGTTAAAAAGGCTGAATCTGACCAAATCGTTGCAGCCCTAAAAAAACGGGGCATAGATGTCCCTTATATTGTTAAAGATAACGAAGGACACGGCTTCCGTAACGAAGAAAATAAAATGGAAATGTATTCTAAAATGGAAGACTTTTTGGCTGAGCATCTTCTTAATTAAAAAAGCCAAATTAAATAGATATTGGAATAATATCCTAAAGGGGCAGGTCGTTTTTCTTACAACCTGCCTTATTAAAATATTTTCCCATCCAAATATAAATGGAATAAAATTATTTAAAGTCTTAAATTTCTGTGGCTAAAGAAAGTCATTTTTCAATTTTATAAAATTTTAGCCTCAAATGAGGCCAAAACTTAAAAAGCTTTTAATGGATTTAATACCAGTAACAAGTTCTGTAATATGACGATTGATAAGAGTATGAGTGATAGCTTGTTGGGTAAATTGGAGAGCCATAATAGTAAACCGACGACGGATAATTATAGCGTGGAGATGTGGCCCAACCCAGTAGAAATGCGGTACCTAAAGCAGCCCAACCGAATTGTTCTGAGGTCCCATCAGCTTCAACAGAATCACCAAAAGTAATACCACTTTCTTGAATGGCGTTTTCACTGAGATAAGTCACCTGACCATTTTCGACCATCTGATTAAGCTCTTCTGTAGTTTTAGCTCCACGAACTAATCCAACTTCACCAAAATAAGATTTTGTACCATCATTCTTTGCAACTTCTTTGATGCGATTAACAACAACAACATCGGATTTGATAGCACTGTTGGCAGTGTTGCTGTTCTGTCCACAGCTGATGCTCATTAGGAAAAAACTTATAATCATTAAATTTAAAATGTTTTTCATGATTACTCCTTACCTTAAAGTGTTACTAAAACGAGGTATACCTAGAGATATGACATTAGAGGATATAATAATGCAGTGGTGAAAAAAATTTAGAAAGGAATTTACTTATGTGACTTTTTGCAGCTTAATAATCCTTTTTTTCCCCAAAAAATGATTTTTATTTGGTTCCAAAATGAAACCAATATAGTTTATTAACAAACCATATTTTTAAAATATTATTAAGGCGAACAGATTGGGATTAAAAAGATTAAAGGAATTTCTAAGGCCAAAAAGTCTATGATTTTTTTTGGGATGAAACGTTCGTCTATAGCGAGAATATAGGTATTCGATTCTACATCAAAAGAGATATTGATTTTATTCTCGTTGAGTATTGTTGGGTAAATTTCAGTCAATGAATCAGGATTCAGATTAGAAGTTTCTAGGGCAGAAATAGAGTAAAGAATCATGTGAAAATCTTGCTTGATGTTATGACGACAGAAAGGCAGCTGTGGAAAAGTAAAATTCAGCCACTGTTTTATAAAATTTTTTGCATGCACTGTATCCGGTTCATTTTGCCATTTCAATAGCCACCGTGACTCTTGAATTTCATGTGTTTTAATAAAAATAAACTCAGACTGAGCTTTATTGAGCTGATTAATCTCTTCTCTTTGATCGAAGGACTCTGGATTATAAACAGAGGACTTAAAGAGTTGGGTATAAAAAAGAGAAAATTGAGAATAGCTTATGGGGTTAAAATAACAGTCTTCAGGGGGCTTTTGATTGAGGGGATATATACATGCCACATTGGTCCCACCACCGTAATCTTGTTTGAGATTAGGATATGTATCGCGCAGCTCAATAGAAACAGGGTCGTTTGAGTTAAGTACATAAGAACCCCACGAGTGAAGTGCAATCATTTCGTTATTCTTGTTAAGATAAGAACTCCCGGAGTGTCCTGCGGCCAGATCTTCACTGCATTGGCTGACGTTAAAAAGTGCAGAATGGGGCCCGCTATAGTTTTGTGAGAAAAGATGATTTGAGTTGGCTCGGCAACTGGTTTTTTTGATGATGCCTTTAATTCGATTCTCGTTGGATTCATAGTTGATTTTGTAACTTATGACATCACTGTCTATGGCAATTCCGTTAAAATTCAAAACCACAGGTGTTCGTTGAATTGACTTTTCAAGCTGCAGAATAGCCCAGTCCGGTTGTTTTGAAGAAAGCGAAGAATCCGTGAACGATATCTCTAGAACTTTTTTGCAGGCCAGCTTTTCTTGCCCATACTCTTTTGTCTGTGGAAAATAAAAAAGCAGTCTGTCAAAACAACTGTCGTCTTTTTTTCGAATATCTTTGGGAACACAGTGAGCGTTTGTCAAAATTTTATCGGATCCAATTAAAGTTCCAGAACAAACTCCAACATTGATCATGTCTTTTGAAAGAAGATAAACTCCAGCAACATGAGACGGACAGAGGCCATCACTACAAATGATCTCACCCTGATTAAAAGCCAATACCGCTTTTTGGACTCGATTCCAATGATGAGATTCGTTATTTGTAAGCAACTGATTTCTCTGGCAGGAGAGAAGGAAAATTGGCATAAAAAGAAGTAACCAAATTTTATTCATTTGAGATCATACTAACATTATACCAAAACAAACTGTAAAAGACTTGCTAGACCTGAAAAATCTTCAAAAAATCAATCCAAACAAATAGAAAGTGACGACTTATTCGCTAAGATATCAAGTCTATGAACTTAAATTCGGGCCTAATTGGGATAAAAATAAAATCTCGAGTTTTTTGAGGTCAATGTCTTTAGCTTGTATGGGGGTTAAAAATTCGATTTTAATTTTACGACGATGTATTTTATCTTTTCTTAGAGCTCTTGAGAATATCGATTGCCACAAACCATGGATAACTACTGGTACAACCACGACAGGATCGTTTTCAAGAATTTTTAATAATCCTGGTCTGAAAGGACTTAACTGACCATCGCTGGTTAATTTTCCTTCTGGAAAAATGCATATGACATTATCAAGTTTTAATTCTTGAGAGATTTTAATAAAAGCCTGATCCAGGATTTGTTGATTTTCTTTAGCCGATGCCATGGGTATAACTTTAGCTTGCTTCATAAGATGCCTGATAAAAGGAATTTCAAAAAACTTATAGTACATCACAAAACTTAAGGGTCTTGGGCTAACCCCACTAAGAATGAGCCAATCCACATAACTCACGTGATTTGCTACAAGGACAAAAGCTTTATCTTTTGGAATATGTTTAAGGCCATCGACCTTAATTGAATAAATCAATCTTGCAAGAACCCAAGAGTAAAAACGCAAAGTAAATTCGGGCACGACAGAATAAATATAAATAGACACCACAATGTTCATGAGTCCAAAAATGGCAAAGATCTCGACCGGACTTAAGCGCATTTTATAAAAAATCATAACCACAATACTAGCAATCACCATGAAGATAGCGTTCATGATGTTCGCCGCTGCAATGACCCGCGAGCGAGATTCGGGGCGGGCCCTTTCTTGCAATAAAGTATAAAGTGGAACAATAAAAATCCCACCAAAGACTGACATCATAAAAAAATCAAATAACAGACGCCAGCCCGAAAATTGCGACAGAAAGATCGACACATTCACTGAACCTAAGGTCTGATCCCCCAGCCAAGAAGAGCCGACAAAATAAAGATCCAAAATAAAAACAGTCAAACCCAAAGAGCCAATGGGAACCACACCAATCTCTGCTCGCTGATAGGATATCTTTTCACACAGAACAGAACCCAGTCCCACACCCAGAGTGAACATGGCTAAAAAGAGGGTCACTACATTTTCGTTACCATAAAGATAATCTTTTACGTAAACCGGGAGTACAGATAATATTCCGGCCCCAAAAAACCAAAACCACGAGATCGCAAGCACAGAATTAAAAAGAGCTTTCTTTTCGCCAATGATTTTAATAAGTGATATGTACTCTGGCCCGGGATTCCATTTTACTTTAAGATGGGGATCCCCTGCATGGACAATGGGAACCCCAAGGGATGCCACATACCCTACAACAGAAAAAAAGAGCAAACCAAAAGCGATATAATAATCAGCCCCCGGTAGAGCTGTGACGAGACCACCAGCAATGGTCCCTAGTAAAATGGATAGAAAGGTTCCAAGCTCAATAAGGGCATTGCTCTCTGTGAGTTGGCTTGGCTTTATCAGCTCTGGAATGATGGAGTATTTTACTGGGCCAAAAAATGTGGACTGAGTTCCCATCAGAAACAAAAGTCCTAAAAGAATCAGGTAGCTTTGAAATAAAAAACCAAGGGCAGCAAAAAACATAATAAATATTTCAAGCAGCTTTGTGGCTCGAATGATTTTTGATTTTTCGTATTTATCAGAGAATTGTCCAGCCAGGGGCGAGAATAGAAAAAAGGGTAATATAAAAAGCCCACCGGCTAACGCCACGATCGAAGCTGAATCGAGACCTAAAAGTTGCACCCCTCGAAAAGCGACAAGGACCACCAAAGCATTTTTAAAATAGTTGTCATTAAATGCACCCCAAAACTGGGTCCAAAAAAAGGGAGCAAATTTTTTATCTGTGGTTGCCAGTTGCCAATTCAAAATGTTGTTCCTTTTTATAGATCTACAAAATGAAAAGCCCATTATGGTTAAACCCTTATAACTTGTCTATTTTTTTAAAGATTGCCTTGAGCAGCGTTTTTTTAAAGTTTGCCTTTAAACCTCATCCTTGGCTTTATGATCAGCCCTATCGAAACATTACGAAACATTTAATAAAAGAGGGCATCAGTGGATGACTCCCCCGCCTTAGGTTACTTATTGAGCGAGCGATTAAACTTATAAACCCAATTCAAACGGAGATATTATGAAAAGAAGAAGTTTTTTTAAAGCCATCGGCGGAGCCACTTCAACTGCGGCCCTTTTATCAATGCCATTGATCAGTCAAGCAAACACCCAAGGTCAAGACATCCAATTTTTAAGTGAAATTGGCAATAATCATGGTCATGACTTGCAATTAAACATCGTACAAGTGATTGAACTTATGGGACAAACTCAAGATGGTTCAGTTGTCGAACTGGATATTCAGGGGCAAAGTGGCCACCCCCACGCGGTGACTCTTGAACTTGAGCAGTTGATCGATTTGCTGGTGAAAAGAGAGCTTTTATTAGAGTCCACATCAGTTGCGGGACACACCCACAGTGTGGCTATTGAACTTGCAATTCTATAATCCACTTTAAAAAAAATTAAAGCACCAGGGCCGCCCCCAAACTCGGCCCTAGGCTTTCTTCAGCGGATGAAAAGAGATTAATACAAAGGCCTACCCATAGCCAGAAAGGCCTTTGACAGTCTTGCGGGAAAAGTGTCACCCTTTAGGCCATGGCTACTGAAAAAAACAAAAAAGACGAGGTTTATTGGCAGGTTCTTAACTGTGCCATAGAGTTAGAGTTTAAAAAAGGGCATCTTAAGTGGACGATGACCGAACTGGCGCGAAAAAGTAAAATCACCCGATCTTTGATTTATTACTATTTTGGTCAATCAAAAATCGACATCCTAAGGGCTGCCGTCGATATTATTGGAAAAGAGTTTACTGGAGTCGATAATCTCAAAAGAATGGAACTTTGGTTAAAAGAAGATTTTGAACAATCCTTGATCGAAGCTCGGGAAATTTACGAGAAAATGCCTCACCTGTGTAGTTTCTATCTTAACTATCGTGAAAAAAATAATGAGATCGGCGAAGCTCTTCAACAAATCGAAAAAAGTTTTATGAAAAAAATAAAAGTTCGGGCTCCCAAAGCCACTCAACAACAAATCAATACTCTTTTTGCGGTGTATTTTGGGATTGGGTACTCGCCCTTTGTTGGTCGGGCAGAGATCAAAATTTTTGCGCAATTTATAAAACAAATCTTCACTCAACTGAAATAACCCCCTATTTCCACTCAAAAATTTTAATGAATCAAGACTTTGGGTGGTCTTCTTAATATGAGGGAATTCCGATAAGTCCAGGTAGGAAATGTCAGCCATGGGACTCAGAAAAAAGAAACAAAAAAGCCCGACAAGGCGCAAGCTCAAGGTACAACCTGAGATTGTCAAAAAACCAGAGAAAATTCGTATTGAATCTTTGGATTTAGCCCGTGGTTTTGCAATTATGCTGATGATTTTAAGTCATGGTGTGGTTGGACTAGTTCCCTTTGATTCGCTCAGTGGTTGGCCCCTTGTACCCATACATCTCATTACCAAATTTTCATCGACACTTTTCTTTTTAGTCTTTGGCGTAGCTCTAGGATTATTTTTTGTTCCCCACGCAATGAACCCCGGTTACGAGAAAAAACGAAATCATCTGCTTTTTAAGGCCCTAGAGATTTTGGTTTGGTATAAAACTCTCACCTTTATTCAAATGTTTCAAATTTATGACAGACAAACCATTCTCAATACACTGATGTATTTGGGCTTTCCGGATTTTGCTGAGGTTTTGGGTTTTTACGGGATCTTTTTACTTTGGTTTCCATTTGTCATGCCTCGCTGGAGCCGTCTGAACAGCTGGATACAAATGGGTTTTGTTGTGACACTTTTTGGTGTCGGTTATTTTCTCACTCACAATTGGGACTTTGGTGGCTTTGCAAATATAAAAGCTATTTTAGTCGAAGAAAAAGGCTATTACACTTTTGGTCAGGCCCAAAGAGGGGCGCTGGTTTTATTGGGAACAATTATCGGCCGGTTTATTTTTAATAGTTCAA
>CAYMBT010000108.1:0-8842 GCA_964388755.1 uncultured Pseudobdellovibrionaceae bacterium
GCTGCAGCCCTCGTTCTTAAAAATATAAAAAAAGTCATAAAAACAAATAAGATCTCTAAAGAAAATGTTCGATCATTTATAGTTGATGCTATTGAACAGACCCATAAAGAACTTTTGGCCAGCGGAATCGGCGCTCGTACAACAGTCACTATCTGTGAGGTCTTTAATAATATCGCTCGCTGTTATCAAGTCGGCGATTCTGCGGTTGTGATCTGTGGGCAAAAAGGAAAGCTTAAATATCGCTCCACTTCGCACTCGCCAGTGGGTTATGGGATTGAGGCAGGGCTTATTGACGAACGCGAGGCCCTTCTTCATCCCGATCTTCATTTCATATCAAACCTCATTGGTGAAAGTGGCATGAAAATCGAGATTGGGCCAGAGATAGAACTGAATCCTAATGATTCAATATTTATTGCCTCAGATGGGATTTTTGATAATTTTCCGGCAGATGATATTGTTGAAATTGTTCGTAAAGGTGATATGTCTGAAATTTCTCAGACTTTAATGAACCTCATCAAAAAAGATATCTACGCTAATCAGAAATCCAAAAAAGATGATATTAGTTTTATTCTCTTTAAGAATCTTCAAGCCAGTTAAACATTCAATTTTAGTTTGGCGTTGTTTTTCAATGAATCCGTTCCCAAAGCCTAGAGTCCATTGAAACAGGCACGCCCATCCATGGGCTCTGGCAGTATTTGCCCTTCGGGCAAATCACATCACGTTTACTGGAGGCCTGTTTCAATGGACTCTAGGCTTTGGGAACTCTTTCAGTGAAAAAAAACTCAGAATAAATTTAATAGCTTGAGTAATTTGAAGTGGTGGAAGACTTAAATGCTAAAACACTATCATTCTTATTGAATGAAATTTTGGATTGTTTGTTGGGGCTGTTCCGATTTTTGGGTGCATCGTCTAAGGATATCTTTGTTGGTTAGGAATTGGATGTCGTATTGGTCTAGATTGAGAATGTGGTCGATGATTTTTTCGAGGCGAGGGCGGGTTTCGAAGAAGGTTTCTTGGTGGGTTGTTAGGACGATGAGGTTGCGTTCGTTGGTGTTGAGGCGGCTTAGGTAATGATTGGTTTGGGTTGGGATAGTTTGGTCTTGCCAGTAGTCGATGGCGCCCCAGTTGTTTGGGATTTGTAGGATTTTGGAATTTATGGAGGGTTGGCTTGAAAAAGAGATTTCGGGCCATAACACTTTGGCGTAGCGGTGGATGTTTTCGTCTTGCCAGGAGGTGTTGTTAAAAAAATCAGGGGGTACGGCAGAGCTTTCTATGAGAAAACCGAGATCAGAGAGAGTGTCGATTTGATCGGGATCGATCATCCAGCCGCCGGCGCGAAATGAATTGGGTTTTGCTAAGCCGAGATTTTTAAAGATTTTAAAAGATTCGTTGATCATTTTAGCAAATTCATCTTTTGAATAGGCTAAAAGCATGACCTCTTGACCGATAAAGTTGAAATCATTTTGATCACCTTTGATCGAAAAAGAAGGTCGACTTCGAAAAGGGATTTCTAAAGGATCAAGAAAATGTTTTGGAGCATGAAGATGAAGTCCGATTTCATCACTGATAAAATCCATGGTGGATAGAGCTTGTTGAAATTGAGATTGTGATACTTTGGGGTTTGTCCAGTATGCAGGACTCAAATAATGGGTTAAAGGACATTGGTAGAAGTTTTTGAAATCACTCAAAGAATTGAGGTTAATAGGGTCAAGGCTTAAGCCCTCCCAGTCAACAGAGATAATGATATCCAAAATTTTTTTCATGGAAGGGGAACTTATGCAAAGAAACACAAAACCCCAAGTGAAATTTAGACGTTTGTAATCAATTTATTTTACTGATTGGGTGGATTTTAAAGTTCTACTCATGGTTTTTTTATGCTACCAATTATTAATGAGCAAAAATAAAACTTTGATCTCTAGCCTAATTCTTGTGATTTCAGTAGTTTATGCTGTTAGATCCCACACCCAAGAAATCCATCCCGTGATGGATGAAATGGTGATCTTAGCCCCACTGCCTCTGACTCACAGTCATCACAGCGTTCCTAAAAATTCATCAGTCCACGAAAGTTTGGTGAATGCTGGTGTAGAACCACAACTCATCTATGAAATAGTTAAGGCTGCCAAATCTGAATTTAATTTGCGACATATACAACCCGGCACAAAATTTACTATTTCTAGAATGCCTGATCTTTCAGTTAAACGAATCACTTTTGATATCAGCCCACTATCAAGACTTGAGATTAACTATTCTCACCAAGAATGGACAGCCGATATCAATGATATCGAGACCACCAAACAGTTGGTCCACTTTAACGGCATCGTTAAAGATAGCCTTTGGGGTTCTGGCCTTGAACAAAAACTTTCTCCCGAGGTGATCGTTGATTTTGCCGAAGTTTTTGGTTGGCAAGTGGACTTCTCTCGCGAAGTGCAAAAAGGGGATCGCTGGCAGTTGAGTGTTGAAAAGCTGATGGCTGAAGGACGATTTGTGGGCTGGGGCCCGATCCTTTACGCTGAATACCAGTCCAAAGATAATCTTTTTAAGGCCTACCATTATCAAAATAAAAAAGACAATATTCAGGGCTACTTTGATGAAGAGGGACAGTCTTTAAGAAAAGTTTTCTTAAAGAGCCCCATCAAATTTGGTCGCATCACCTCGCGATTTTCTAGAAGACGATTTCACCCCATCCACAAAACCTACAGAGCCCATAATGGTGTTGATTACGGAGCCCCACGCGGGACTCCTGTCAGAGCTGTGGGTGATGGACGAGTGGTTAAAATTGGACGGTTTGGCGGCTCTGGTAACATGATCATTCTGGATCACGTGGCGGGTTTTGAAACCAAATATCTTCATCTTAACCGTTTTCAAAAAGGTTTAAGAAGAGGATCTGTTGTCAGGCAAGCTCAAGTGATTGGCTATGTGGGATCGACTGGGTACGCCACGGGTCCACACCTTCATTTTGAAATGTCTAAGCACAGACAGATTATTGATCCGCTGAAGGTGAATTTACCTTCTTCAAAACCAGTGCCACAAGCTGTTCTTGCCCATTTTAAACAGTATATTGGTAAAGTGGGTCGAAAAATTGCCTCCTCTTATGAGGCCCAAGAAAATGGTAAACCTTGTTGTGATTCAACACCGATAAAGACTATCAAATCCACAGAAAATTAATTTATAAGTTTGAAGACCTTTCTATAATTAAAAACTTTTTTTGGTGGATATGTTTTGTAAACTGATGGTTCTAAAAAACTTTTTTTAAAAGTTTTTTAATAGAAGCTGAGACAGATATTTTTTGCGATACGGGCCACTTTTCGATTACCCGAACCAATTGGCAGTGTGGCATAAACTAAAGTTTGTGATCCTTGTCTAACGACCATTCCAAATCCAATTGAATTTTCTATAATCATTTTTAAACCTAATCCACTTCCCAAATTATCATTATTGCGATGCTCTACAACGGCTAACTTCGAGTCATGAAACACTTGGTGCAAACGCTTTGTCACTCTCACTTTGTTGACTGAACCAAAGGGGTCTCTGCATGCCACAGCAAATATCTCGTTATTAAAAGAAAGAAGCATCTCGCCTTTAAGTTCTCCGGGATATTCAACATCTTGTGATCTTGAAACATGGGTAAATAAATAATTACCATTTTCATCAGTCGGAGCCGAGTACATGGCATTAGAAAACATTTCACTGATTATGACTTTTAGGTTTTGACGAATGCTCGAGTTATTGCTGTTATCATTCACAAAATTATCAGTCTCAAACATGATTTTTTCTTTATCTTTTGTTGAGCGAAAAGGAATTGATACTGTTCGATCACTGTTATTTTTATTTCTGGTGATGATGGTGATTGGACTTTTTAAAAAAACATCTGGGTATTTTGCAATCATGGCACTCATCATCAAGTTATAAAGAAAGTATTCATGTTTTTTTTGCACAAGAAAACTAAGACCCGCCTCTTCGACAAAACGAAAAATGGTGGACAGCGGAGTTTCTTCACCCATAACAATAGTTTTGCGCAAATTCTTATCAAGAAGTTGAGGGTCAGAAAACTCAAGAACTTCGACATCCTTAAGAAGATCAAGGAGTCTTTTATCTATGGTATGTGCTGAAATGCCAATTCGGTCGATGAGCTTCATGTTGTTCTATTATGATAACCTTAAGATGATAAAGAACAAAGTACTGACTCAAGGAAGTCTTATAGACAAAGGTCTAAAAACAAAAAACTTCAAAAAAGTGTCCTAAATTTTAATCAGACGAAGACGTGCTCTTTTTTTGTTTGCTGTTGCTGTTTGTTCCAAAGCTCATAGTATTCACCTTTTTTTTCAATCAGATCGGGATGGCGTCCCCTCTCGACAATGACTCCGGCATTAAGAACTAAGATCTCATCAGCATCAATCACAGTAGAAAGACGATGGGCGATGACCAATGTCGAGCGGTTTGCAGAGACCTCGTTGAGTGAGGCTTGAATTTCTTTTTCTTTATGAGAATCCAAAGCGGATGTGGCTTCGTCAAAAACAAGGATGGGTGGATTTTTAAGAATCGTTCGAGCGATGGCCACCCTTTGTTTTTCTCCACCTGAGAGTTTAAGGCCTCTCTCGCCCACCGGAGTCTCGTAAGCTTTAGGAAGACTCACAATAAAGTCATGGATTTTTGCCATCTGTGCCGCTTTTTGAACTTCATCAACCGAAGCACTGGGGCGACCGTACTGAATATTGTAGCCAATATCATCATTAAAAAGAACGGTATCCTGCGGAACAACCCCAATAGCAGCCCTTAAGGATTTTTGAGTGAGGGATTGAATGGGCTGATCATCAATCAGGATTTCGCCAGCATCGGTATCATAAAAACGAAAAATAAGACGGGCAAAAGTTGATTTACCTGAACCGCTGGGTCCAACAACAGCCACAGTTTGACCTTGGTCAATTTTAAAACTGATATTTTTTATAATTTCACGATCCTTATTATATGAGAAGGATACATTTTTAAATTCAATGACACCCTTTTTAACAACAAGATCTTTCGCTCCTGGAGAGTCGGAAACACTGGCATGAACATTGATGAGTTCAAACATTTTCTCCATATCCACTAAACTGTTTTTTATCTCTCGATAAACAAAACCTAAAAAATTAAGAGGCATATAAAGTTGGATTAAAAAAGTATTCACTAAAACAAAGTCACCAATCGTCAACTCTCCGCGAACAACACCTTGGCCCGCCAGGAGCATCACTGTGATTAAACCAAAGCCTATAATAAAAGCTTGAACAAGATTAAGAACAGACAAACTCAATTGCCCCTTAATAGCAGCAGCCTCATACTTTTCTAGAGATTTGTCGAAACGTGAGTACTCGTGCTCTTCGTTACCAAAATACTTTACGGTTTCATAGTTGATCAAACTATCGATGGCTTTTGTGTTGGCATTGCTTTCGGACTGGTTCATTTGTTTTCGGTATTTGAGTCGCCACTCTGTGACCCAAAGTGTAGATACAATATAAATAAAGATCGTAAAAAATATAACTGCGGCATAAATGATATTAAAATAATAAATCAAAATGCCCGTGACTAAAAATATTTCAAACAATGTGGGGACAATATTAAAGGTCATAAAGTTAAGAACAAACTGTATGCCGCGAGTCCCTCTTTCGATCACACGGGATAAACCACCTGTCTGTCTTGCTAAATGAAAATCCAGGGAAAGGTTATGAAGATGTTGAAACGTATTCAACGCAATGACTCTTTGGGCGTACTGGGCGACTCTGACAAATGTAAGATCACGGATCTCTCCGAAAACAGAGACCATAATTCGAGCCGTACCATAAGCGATGATGAGGCCCACCGGCACCAACATGACAAGTTCTGTCTGGGTAAACTGATCAATGCTGTATTTGAGTAAAAACGGAACATAGACATTAAGAAGTTTTCCAAAAACGAGAAAGCACAGAGCCACGACCACCCGGAATTTTAAATCATTGCGATCCTTGGGCCACAAATAAACACCCAGCGTTTTAAGTGTGCTCCAGTGATTTTGGTTATCAATGGATTCAAAATCAATGGTGTTTGCAGATTTTTTATCTGAAATAAGTTTTGAAGTTGTTTGCTTATCAGACGTTGTGTTTTTGATTTCAGTATTTCTCATAGAACTGGCTATTGTTCTTGATTTGCAGCCTTCTGTAAACAAGTAATTCTCGACAAATTAAACGAATTCAAATATGAATACTTCTCATAGAGAGGAGCTTTTATGAATCCATCTGACCGCCTAAGTGCAATGAGCCAATACTGGGAATCCAACATCATTCCCACACTCATGGAATACATCGAAATTCCTGCCCAGTCGCCCGCCTTTGACCCCCAGTGGAAAGAAAATGGACATATCGACCGCGCCCTCAAACTCGTTGAAAAATGGATAGAATCTAGAGCTATCCCCAACCTTAAAAAAGAAGTTTTGCAAGCTGATGGTCGTACACCTCTTTTACTTTTAGAGCTTAAAGGGGATTTGCCCTTTGAGGTTCTTATGTATGGTCACCTTGATAAACAGCCTGAAATGGTGGGATGGGCCGAAGATTTGGGACCTTGGAAAGCCGTGAGAAAAGGTGAGAAACTTTATGGCCGTGGTGGCGCTGATGATGGTTACGCCGTATTTGCTTCTTTGGCCGCCGTTGAATTTTTGATCAAAGAAAATGCTTCGCGCCCCAATATCAAAATTGCCATTGAGTTTAGCGAAGAGAGTGGCTCTGAGGATCTGCCTTTTTATTTTAAAAACTATAAAGAGCGATTTGGCTCCCCCGAACTTGTGATCTGTCTTGATTCTGGAGCAGGAAACTACGAACAAATGTGGTCGACCACGTCCCTTCGTGGTCTTGTGAGCGGAGTTCTTAAGGTCAATGTTCTTAGTGAAGGTGTACATTCTGGTGACGCCAGTGGGATTGTTCCGTCTTCATTTCGAATCGCACGAGAACTCTTAAACCGTATTGAAGACCCAGCCAGTGGTCAGATTTTACCTGATCATTTTAAAGCCGAAATCCCTGAGCAAAGAATTTCCCAAGCCGAACGTGCTGCCAAAACCCTTAAAGACTCGGTTTTTAAAAAATTTCCTTTGAGTGGTGAAACTCAGCCTATGAATACCTCACTTGTAGAATTAATTTTAAACCGCACCTGGCGCGCCGCACTTTCTGTAACCGGAAGCGAAGGACTCCCTGCCATTCAAAAAGCCGGTAACGTTTTAAGACCTTTTACGGCTTTAAAACTTTCATTAAGACTTCCACCAACACTGGATGCCCATAAAGCGGCTCTCCAATTAAAAAAGATCCTTGAAGATCAACCGCCCTATAATGCCCAAGTTGAATTTCACATCGAAGATGCTGCCAGCGGATGGAATGCTCCACCCACTTCAGAAGTTTTAGAAAGTATTCTGCAAGAGGCTTCCCAAATGTATTACCAAAAAGAAGCCTTAGCCATGGGTGAAGGTGGATCAATCCCATTTATGGGCATGATTGGCGAGACCTTTCCAAAAGCACAGTTTGTGATCACCGGAGTTCTGGGTCCCAATTCCAATGCCCATGGACCCAATGAGTTTATTCATCTTGAATATGCTAAAAGATTAACAGCTTGTATGCATCACACACTCTTTTCATGTGAAAAACTGATTAAAAATTAATAGCTTTTTTAAGTGATCTAAATACGATTTGAATGAGACAAAATATCATTCTTATATTTTTTCTGTTGAGCCATTTGACATATCTAAATGTACGACGCTTTTTAAAACATTATCAGACTGAGTCGCAAAATCACCTGTCTTAACAATCTATTTATACTCTTAATTTTTAAAACTGACCCAAACTGATTAAAATAAAGTTGGTTATAAACTTGCACTACTTTAAGGTTGTGAAACCTTGTCTTGTTTTGGGTATTCTTTTATTTTTTCTCGCCAATTGTTCGACTTTGTCGCGGCCGAGTCGTCATAATATTCCGCAGTTTAGTTACACAGATAGTTTAAGAACTCAAAAAACTGTCAATTGCTCTTCTTTATCACCTGAAGATTGTATGGCTTGTGCTTTACAGGGTGAATCGGCCAATCAACCAGAAGCAGGTATCTACGCGGTAGGTATGACCATTATGACAAGGGCTAAGGGGCAAATCGAAAAGGTTTGTAGAGTCGCTACAGCACGCGGACAGTTTGAAGGTATGAAAAAACATAAAAAAATGAAAATTTCAAAAAAAGTTTGGGGAGTCACCCAACACATACTAGAAAGTAAAGAAACGGGTTGGACTCACTTTTGGGCGCCCAGAACTCAAAAAAGATTAAAACGAAAAAAGCCCCATTGGGCCAATGTTTTTGAACAAAGACAATGCATGAACGAAGAAATTGGAGATCATGTTTTTTACAATGATCAAAAATGTACGATCAGCAAAAAAATTCATATCCAAGCCCAAAACTAAGATTCTTTATTATGCGAATCACCTTTTAATTTCACTGAACGAGAAACTGGATAGTAGGCCGCCTCTTGCACACGGATGACGTGTCTAAGATCATGGACAATTTTCTCCATATGGCGAGGGTGGGCGAGTAAAAATACACTCAGGATTTTTGTGATTTTTTTTCCTTCAAAAGCCTCTTCGAGATAGTCATCGATTTCTACATCATTGTGTTCGATGATTCCTTTAACAGTCGGGAAGATGGATCCCTTTGAAAGAACATCCAGTTGAAAATAATCAAAATCTTTTTCGTTCTCTAAAAATTTATAGACGGGCCCAATCATTTTTAAAACCACGAGAACTGTTACAGTAAAAATACTGGCCGTAAACGGATATCCTGCACCAATAGTAAAACCTATGGCTGCGACAACCC
>CAYMBT010000109.1:0-8734 GCA_964388755.1 uncultured Pseudobdellovibrionaceae bacterium
ATTGTCTTTGCCAAAATCTTTAGGTGATCATCCCGAACTTAAGAAAGATGTAAAAGTGGGTATTGGTCGCTTTGGACCATACGTTGTTTGTGATGGTGATTTTAGATCCATACCAAAAACCTTCTCTCTTTTTGAAGTGGATTTTAAAGTGGCCATGGATCTTTTATCACAGCCTAAAAAAGGCCGTGGACGTGCGACTCCACTTAAAGAGTTTGGGCCCCATCCTCAAACCAGCGAAGACATCCAGGTGCTTAATGGACGTTATGGACCTTATCTTAAAATGGGTAAACTCAATGTCTCAGTCCCTGATGATATCGAAGTTGAAAGCCTCACCTTGGCTAAAGCCATAGAGCTTATTGCTGAAAAGCTCGGTGATGCTACGTCAACTCAAGCTGCGAGTGGTCCTAAAAAATCGGCTAAAAAGAAAGCGGCCAAAGTCAAAAAAGACGCTCCAGCCACTAAAAAAACAAAAATCACAAAGTCTTCATCACCGGTTAAAAAGAAGGCTGTGTTGAAAAAAGCCAGTGGCAAAGAAGAAACAAAAGAAGAAAAGAAATCGGTCATACGCCGACGTTCTGCCAATGTTGAGTGATGAGTATAGCAAAAAGTTTTTATATTTTTGATTTTGACGACAATATTATCCACACCGATTCGCTCTCTTTTATTTACCATAAAAAGACGGGCGAAGAACTTGCACTTTCCACCTCTGACTTCATCAAAAATAGAAGTGATGTGGGTGTGCAAGGGGTCTACAAAGACTACGAAATCGATCTTTCACCTACAAAAACTTTTAAAAGTTTTAATGATGATCCCGAAAAAAATTATTATCCCTTTCTGGATGATCTCAAAAAGGCTGTAAAAAAAACAGACTGGCAAGGTCCATCATGGTCAAGGTTCGTTAAAGCGATTTCCCTTAAAAGAACTATGGCGATTGTCACAGCCCGTGGGCATCATCCTGATAAAATCAAAGAGGGGCTGAATTGGCTTGCCCTTGAGGGCCTTATCCCCGAAAAACCCGATATTCACCGTATTTATTCTTTGACCCATCCTTCAACCAAAGAGCTTTTGCGCTGGAGTGGGCCTGATTTGATTTCATCTATGAAAAAACAGGCTCTTCATCATTTTATTGAGGATGTTTACGACCAATTCGGCCATGAGCCGCTTCACCGTTTTGGTTTCTCTGACGATGATCCTAAAAATATTGCATCCACACGCAATAAGTTTATTGATATGAAGCAACGCAATCCCCATCACAGCTTTTTTCTCTTTGAAGCTCGACCAAAGCAGGTGATTGAAGAAGAGATTTTTCTGACCCAAAATGAGACCCAGTGAGTTGGTTTTTTTGACCAATGAGATGACGATGGTTGTCTTAATGGGGGTAAAGGGGCTTGAATCCCCCCTGGGATGTCTAGTTTTTTATATCAAGCAGGATAATGAAAAAAGTGAATCCCCAATTCGACCGATAGTGGTTATAATCGTTAAGAGATCAATGGGTCTTTTGTTTTTTAAAGCTCCATTCATTAACACAAAGGAAAATCTATGAAATTTCTCTCTCTGCTGTTACCTATTCTTCTCATCATGCCAGTCACCACTCAAGCGCAGTGGAATATGTTTGGCGCAGGTCGAAAAACAGATCTTAAATGCGAAAACTTAAGAGATATTAAAAAAGGTTTTCTGATCGCTCACATCAATACCAGTAAAATGACACCCACCCTTGAAGCTAAAACAGTGAAACGTCATCTTGAGAGTTTTGATCCCATGAAGATTTATTTTTCTCAAAAAGATATTGATCAACTGACTAAAGACATGAATGAAATTTTTAATAAAGTTGAGAAAGGGGATTGTGATCAACTTTTTCTGGTTCAAAACCATTACATCAAAAGAGTAAAAGATCGCGTGGCTTACGCTAAAAAAAGACTGAATAAAAACTTTAAGTTTGATAAGACCATTCGAATTATGCTTGACCCCGAACAAAGAGGTTACGCTAAAAACGACGAAGAGCTTCGTCAATTTCAAGAAAAATATATGCACTTTCAAGTTTCTAGCCGAATTATCACTGGTAAAAAAGAAGCTGAAGCCATTGACCTGGTTGCAAAATCATACGACCGCGGTGTGAAGAAATTAGAAGAGTACAAAAAAGAAGATGTTTTATCGGGTTATCTCAATAGTTTTGCCCATGCCCTTGATCCACACACAGCTTATTTTTCAGCCGATGCTCTTGAGGATTTTGAAATTCAAATGAGTTTGTCATTAGAAGGTATCGGAGCCACACTGACTCCAGAAGATGGTTTTACCGTTGTGGATTCACTGGTTAAAGGTGGGGCGGCTGAGCGCTCTGGTAAAATTCTTCCAAAAGATAAAATCATAGCTGTTGGTCAGTATGAAAATGGTAAAGTTAAAACTTTCGAAAATGTGGTTGAGTGGGATTTAAGGGACGTTGTTCGCTTGATTCGTGGTAAAAAAGGGACTCAAGTCGCCCTTAAAATTCTAAGACAAGCTAAAGGAAAAGCGGAACATCACACTGTCACCCTTGTGCGTGATAAAATTAAACTTGAAGATGAAGCCGCCCAATTGTCTTTTATAGAAAAAGAAAATAACGGTGTTAAAAGAAAGATTGGTATTATCAATCTTCCCTCTTTCTACGCCTCAAGCAAAGGGGATCGATCCAGTGCTCGCGATGTGAAAGACATAATTAAGCAGGCTAAAAAAGAGAAAGTCGATGGCTTAGTGCTTGATATGTCACAAAATGGTGGCGGTTCACTGAGTGATGCTGTTGAGCTTTCAGGTTTATTTTTCAAAACCGGAAATGTTGTTAAACAATCTTCTAAAAACCCAAGACTTAAACCCATTCCATTGAAAGATGAAAACCCAGAAGTGGATTGGACCGGCCCCCTTGTTGTCTTAACAAGCCGTGTGAGCGCTTCTGCTTCTGAGATCGTTGCAGGAACTCTTAAAGATTATAACCGTGCCGTAGTTGTTGGTGCCGACCATACTTTTGGTAAAGGCAGTGTTCAACAGGTGATACCACTTTCGCCGGGCCTTGGTGCTCTAAAGGTGACGGTAGGTATGTTTTTTACCCCTGGTGGTTATTCGACTCAACATCGTGGTGTTGAATCCCATGTTGTTTTGCCAAGCGCATTTGATGATAAAAATATTGGCGAAAAGAAACTGGATTACTCTTTACCTCCACAAAAAATTCAAGAGTTCATATCTAAAGAAGCTTTTGTGAGTAGTGGTCCTGAAAAGTGGTCTCCCATTGAACCTAAAGTCATTAAAACTTTGGCTGAAAGATCAAAAGCTCGGGTGAGTAAAGAACCTGAATTTTTAGAAATCATCAAAGAAGTTGCCAAAGCCAAAGAAGAAGAAGCCAAAGGCCTTGTGCTGGGCGATTCTTTCAACGAAAGAAAAGACAAACAAGACGAATTCGAAAAGCTTAAAAATCTCACTAAAAAAGAGAAGCTTGCCGAATACCAAAAACGCGCCGACATCCGAGAAGCTGTTAGCGTCGTCGTCGATCTCATCGACGTCCAAAGCAAAGTCCCCCTAAAAATCGCCAACGACACCAAAAAGAAACTCACCCCCGACGAGTTAAGCCAAAAAGGCGAAGTCTTTTAAAGGTACCAAGTCCCTTTTCCGCAAGCAGGGCCCACAACACAGGTACCTGCTTCTTTTTAAAGGTACCAAGTTCTTTTTCCGTAAGTCTAAGATATCAAGTTCCTCAATCAGAGCTCCACAACAAGTACCTGCTTCCCATTGCGTAAGCACCACAGCTTGGTTACCTTAATCGATTAATTCATTATCCCAATTTAATGTTTGGAAGAAATTAGTATTTTTTGGAATTAAGTATGAAAAGGGACTTGGTACCTTTTGGTGGCGATGGGTCCTCTTTACGGAAAAGGGACTTGGTACCTTTTGGTAATGCGGCGCACAATACGCTTGGGGGGTGATCAAGTTCTTTAATTAACGGCTCTCCTATGAGAAAAGATGAGATCAACAAAACTTTGAATTTTGATTCTTTTCAAGGGGATGGAATGCAAACACAGCCAGTGAGAAGCAAGGTTAAAAAAGGCTCGAGTGCGCTTAAAAGCAAACGGACTAAAACCATGCCTAAGAAGTTAAAAATCGAAAAAGAGATTCTTCTTAAAATGTTCGACATTATGACCCAGTCCCGCGTTCTTGAAGAACGCATGATCCAGGTTTATCGCAAAGGTGGCGCCTATTTTTGGATCGGTGCGCCCGGTGAAGAAGCCTTTGGTGTTCCTCTGGGACTTCTGGTGAATAAGGGGCGAGGTCCACAGTACGATTATCTTCATCTTCATTATCGCGGTACACCCACACTTCTTGCTATGGGAATGGATCCAGCGGATTCGTTAAGACTTTTGATGAATAAAGCCACTGACCCCTGTACTGGTGGCAGAAACTTTTCAAATCATTACTGCTTTCCCGATTGGAATGTGGTGCCCGTTTCTTCACCCATTGAAGTTCAATATTCTTTTGCCATTGGAACTGGGATTTCTCAGAGAAGACACAAATCAAAAGGGGTTTCTATAATCACTGGTGGAGATGCCGGAACAGCCGAAGGTGATTTTGCCAGCTGTCTTATATGGGCCTCACGTCCTGGTTTTGAACTGCCCCTGTATATCACTGTGCAAAATAACAGGTGGGGGATTTCTACTGACTTTGAATCTCAGCATGGTGAAAAGCATATTGCTGATCGAGGTAAAGCCTTTCGTATGCAAACGCGCCTTTATAATGGCAATGATCCCATTGAAGTTTATCTAGGTATGAAAGAAGATCTGGCTTTAATTCGTAAAACCGGTAAACCCATATTGGCCGAATTTGAAGTATCTAGGCTTTATGGACACTCTTCAGCTTCGGGTGCCAATCGCATCGAAGAAGAAGAGTGTTGCCTAGAGAATTTTAAAAAAACACTGATTGATCAAGGTGTGCTGACCAGTAAAAAAGCCAAAGACATTCAAGAACACCACTTTAATCAAATTAAAAATATTGCTGATCAAGTGGCCCTTGAAGCTTCGCCTACAGCAGAAACCCTGTGGGACCACACTTTTGTGAATAACGAAAATGCAGATTGGAGAAAGTTCTAATGGCAAATATGGCGCAATCCATTCGTATGGCACTTCATTATGCAGAAAAAAATTTAAACCTCACCGATGTTTTTGGCGAAGATGTTGGAGCACCCATGGGTGGAGTCTTTACTGCTACCCAAGGTGTTGAGTGCGCATGGAACACTCCTCTTGATGAAAGAGGAATCATTGGTGCAGCCATTGGACTTTCCCTTGCGGGCGATCGTTGTGTGGCAGAAATACAGTTCTGTGATTATATTTTTAATACCATTGATCTGCTTAAAATTGCCGGTAACACTCTTTGGGCCTCAAATGGTCATTATCCCATGCCACTGACAGTAATGACACCTGTTGGTGCGGGTATTCGTGGATCTCTTTATCACTCCCATAGTTTTGATGCATGGGCCACGCGGATGGCGGGTTGGAAGATTGTTATGCCTTCAACACCTCTGGATGCCTACGGACTTTTATTGGCAGCCATTAAAGATCCCAATCCTGTTCTTTTTCTTAAGCCAAAAGCTTTATTAAGAGTTCGTGGAGAAGAGCTCATCCCTGGTGAGCCAGAAAACGAAAAAGATCTTAAGAATATGATCGATGCTCCTTTAGGTGATCGCTCTCGCTGGAAACCCAAGTGGCCAAAACTTGAAGATTATACTGTTGAAATTGGTAAAGCCAAAGTCACTCGCACAGGCGATGATATTACAGTTGTGACTTATGGGCGCCATGTTTTGATGGCACAACAGGTGGCTGATGAGCTTAAAAAAGATAAAGGTCTTAATGTCGAAGTGATCGATCTAAGAACTCTGTTTCCCTACGACTGGTCGACTGTAAAAGCTTCTATCCAAAAAACTAAGAGAGTGGTTTTTTTAAACGAAGATACTGACGTGACAAACTTCGGTGAGCATTTAGCTTACCGAACCGTTCAAGAGCTTTTTTATGAGCTTCATGCCAAACCCTGTGTGCTAGCGGCAAAGAACTTACCAGGCGTTGGATTACATGCTGAATTAGAAGAAAACACTGTTCCCCAAATGAAAGATATTAAGGAGACCATACTCAATGTTGTCAACGAAATCCCCTGAGCTGAGTTCGGATAAAAAAGAATCCAAAAAAAATAAAAAAGATAAAAAGAAAAACGATAAAAAAAATCGTCTCGAAAATTTTGACAAGTATTGGTATTATAATAAATCGGTACAGTCTGCCGACATCGATGTGGTCTTTTTTCAAGATACCTATAAAGAGCTTAAAGGCAAAATGCCCCAATCTTTTAGAGAAGATTTTTGTGGAACATTTAAACTCAGCTGCGAGTGGGTAAAACTCAATGAAAGCTATAATGCCGTTGCCGTGGATCTTGATCTAGAACCCATCCAATATGGACTTGAAAATTATTTGCCTGAGCTGACAAACGAAGAGCAGTCGCGACTTAAAGTGATGCAAGCCAATGTTCTTGATCCTAATTTACCCAAGGCCGATATCATTGCTGCTTGTAACTTTAGTTACTTTATTTTCAAAAAAAGAGAAGAGCTTAAAGACTATTTTAAACGAAACCTCAATGCCCTTAACGACGGTGGCTTGCTGATCCTTGATGTTTTTGGTGGTACCCACTGCTATGAGCCTAACGAAGAAGAAACCGAACACAAAGGCTTTAGTTACTTTTGGGATCAAGATTCTTATGATCCTGTGACCAATGAAGCTTTGTTTTACATTCACTTTAAGCCAAAGGGTGAAAAGAAAATTAAAAAAGTTTTCACTTATGACTGGCGTATGTATTCAATCCCCGAGATCAAAGACATTTTAACCGACTGTGGTTTTAAAAATGTCCACATCTATTGGGAAGGCACAGAGAAAAATGGCGAAGGCGACGGAGAATTTAAAAAAGTCGTCAGTGGCGAGCATTGCGATAGTTGGATTGCCTACATCGTTGCCGAAAAGCCGGATACGCTTCAATAGTCGATCCTTATTGAGATTGTTGGCCATGAGACACTCATAAAATCAAATGGTCACAGGAATCTTTTATTTATTCAACTTAGTGAAGTATGAATGTCTCTTAATTTGACTGGACAAGGTATCGAGTCGCCTTACCTTGGCCAGTTTTGTACATCAGACCTTTGTCCGTTAAATCTTTGAGATCACGGAGAGCTGTCATTCGAGTCACAGACCATTTTTTGCCATACTCAGAAACACTAATAGCTTTGCCACTGGTATCATTGATTGTTTCTAGTTGTCGGTGGTTGAAGCCTGAATGGTTAACATTCTGTAGAGGCAACAGGTTTTCACTAAGGATAGGCTTTTCGGCTTGGTCTCGATGGATTTTAATGGGCTCATAGATAATAATCACTTCGGGATCAAGATAATATTTGGATTCGTCAGCACTGATCCAGTTTTTTCGATCCTCTAAAACCTTACGAAGACGTCCCATCGAAGAATAAATTAAACTATCATGTCTGAGTGGATCATATTCATAACCCCATAATTGATTGATTAAACTTTCTTTGCTGATCCCTTGATGGGACAGGCTTCTTAAAAGAAGCAGGTGATTTTTGGTCAGCTTTGCATCGTGAACTTTAACCTCGTCACCGTTGATCGTGATCAGTTGACCTAATTTTTCAGAGATAACAATGGCTTTTTGTCCAGGCCTGATATCAAAAAAAGTGGGTAAAAGACCATAGACGCCGTTTTCAATGGCTCTCTTTAGTGCTGAATGATCTTTTCTGTAAATGCCATCCATAAGATCACCCAGAGGGTCTTCGCCAAAATGAAAATCAACTTTAAGACCAGTTAATCTGTTTTGAATGCGAAGATTTAAAGAGCGATCCATTTTACTAAAGAGTTGATTAATTTTAAGATCAATCTTTGTGGTTTCTTGAGAGAGGTTGGTGAGTAGTTTTCTTTCAAGACCTAAAATAGGAAGTAGTAATGAAAAATCTGTGTGTTCATTTAGATTTTTTTGCGCCACTCTTGTTAAAGAAAGAGCTTCTATATTTTGGCCGCGAATAAACATCAGCTGAGCCATTAATGTATTCAATTTCGCGATTTTTCTTTTGTTTTCGTTCTCGTAAATAAAGTGAAAGTTTACAGCTAAAAAATCATTGGCTTTTTGGTACTGTCCAGAAAGTAAGTGGAGTTTTGCAATCTGTAGAATCAATTCTGAACGAGAGTGATCATTTTTGTTTTGTGTTGTTTTTAATAGATTTTTAAGTTTATCGATCTGAAGCCGAACATTAGAATCAAACTCACTTTGATAGGAGAGATGAGAGATCTCGATCTCAGAGCTCCAATCTAACATTTTAAGTTTTTTTGTCATTTTATAGGCTTGTTTTTGAAGACTTAAACCCTGACTGATACGGCCTAACTGAATCAGGTTGTGCCCCTGAATATCTAAAGAAAGAGTGACTAATAGGGCTGGGGGTTCATTATCTTTTAAAAGAAAAGCGTAAGCCTTTTCGGCAGACCTTTGACTTTTTTTATGTTGCGAAAAAAAATAGCGATAAAAACTGAGGCCTTGAAAGACAAACCAGGCCGTTTGAGCTTTCATTTTTTTTTCTCTAAATGACATTAAATTATCAATAAAAAAACGTCTCGCCTGTTCGTAGTCGGATGTTCTGGTGTAGCTGATGCCAAGATGAAAGCGAGCAATGATCAAGCTCTCTAAG
>CAYMBT010000110.1:0-2841 GCA_964388755.1 uncultured Pseudobdellovibrionaceae bacterium
TACCATCGATGATCATTTTTCTAAACTCTTGGTCTTCTTCCACCGCTCGACTTGCAAAATCGGCCATTGGTAAAATGATAAGGTTGGCCACAGCAATCCCCCAAAAAGTGGCAACGAGGGCTATGGCCATAGCTGAACCAATTTTATCTTGGCTCCCCTGCCCGATATTAGACATCATGGCAATCATCCCGGTTGATGCACCTAAAAGGCCAAAGGCCGGAGGAAACTTGGCGATAGCTCTAAGAGCTGAAGCATCAGAAAGGTAGCGCTGTTTAAAAAAGCGACTTCGTTTTTGTAAAATCTGGGCCAGATCTTCGGTTTCAAGATGCTTTTGATTAAGAAGATGAAGGGCTTCTTGAAAAAACGGATTTTTAAAATTTTTTGTTTCATCGTTGATATTTTTTTGCGCCATGGACAGTATATATTTTGCTGCTTCAAGCATTGATGTCTTTTTCTTAGAGAGCATACCTAAAAGTAAAAGGGCTATGATGTCTTCGACTTTACTCAGCGGCAAAGCGATCAGTGTTGCGGCCAGAGTTCCACCGAGCACAAGAATAATGGCATGGGAATCCATAAAGATAACAGGATTTGGCGCCTCTTTAAAAACACCAAAATAAAGAACACCGACAGCAATCGCGAAACCAAACCAAGAGCTTTTCATATTTTTATTTCGGTTCTTTTTTGTGCTGACTTGAAAGGTTTTCTAAACACAAAGAGTAACTGGACTTAATGCCTTAAAACCAATGGATTTTGTTGCGTTATTTTTTAGCAAAATGAGTCTATAAATTGATTTTCTCATTAAAAAGTCAAAGTCCCTGAGGGCAGACTTTATCACTAGATTGGAACTGTTCTATAAATTGATTAGTCTCGCTAACAAGACTTAGGGCTACTGGCTGAACAATTAAGAACGCATATTGACGTACTGAAGTGGAATATCTAGGGAAGAACTTTTCATAAAAGCAATGGTCTCTTGCAAGCTATCAATACTTTTAGATGTGACTCGAACGCGATCTTCGTGGATGGCCACTTGAACTTTGATTTTTGAATCCTTGATCATCTTAACCACTTTTTTGGCGTTCTCTTTATCGATCCCCTCGACAATACTGACCGGTTGACGCCACATATTTCCAGAAGCTTTTTGGGGATCTTCAAATTTAAGCACTCTAATATCAATACCACGATGATGAACTTTACCCTGCAAAATATCTTTCATGGCATTGAGCTTATAATCATCATCGGCCATAATCGTGATGGCTTTTCGATCCCAAATATACTCGCTTTTAGAACCCTTAAAATCATACCGCGTTTCAACCACTTTACGGGCCTGATTAACGGCATTATCGATCTCTTGAATATTCACTTCAGAAACAATATCAAATGTGGCCATGGGGCATCACCTCAAATCAAAATTATGATTAGTTTTTACTTAATTTTTGAAAATAATCAAGGGAGTGATTCAAAGACCTCATATTAGTAAGGATAAATTAATTAGAGTAGGCCAGTTTATTGTAAATTTTAAAATCTTTACCTATAAGTCACATTCCTAGGCCAATAGTCATTGATTAAGCTCTATGTAAGACTGACCCCAGCTCATTGACCATATTCTATTGCAGGTCCCATAGATTTATTTGATAATTTTATAATGATAAATCTATGGAAAAAATTTAAGAAAAAACAAAAAATAAAGAAAATTTTAAAATCAATGCCTGCCCAGCTTCACAAAAATTACCACAAACAAAATGATTTTACTGTTGCCCAAGTCAGATGGACATACAATCAGATGAGTCTTGATCCTTTACTGATTTGCTACGCATATGCGGCCTTTTTACCGAACCCTCTTTTTGACCGCATCCATAAAGAGATGAACGAACACTGCGACTACAAATCCATGCGACAAGAAATGGATTCAATTTATCCTTTGGAAAAGTTAGAAGCTTCATTAGAAGCCCTCGATGATTCACCCTCTTGGTCCAACGATGATTTTTCATCAGCTATAGACTTCGATGCCGGTGGAGATTCTGACTAAAAACAAGAAATTCTCGAAGGTATTTTCTGAAATTTAAAATTCAGAAATTCAGGCATACCAGTTGACCAGTATACGGGAATTCCGGAATTGTGTTTTGGTGCCCCAAATCCAATATATCCATGCACTCCGTGCCGGTTCAAATCTGGTCCGGGGCACCACGCGAGCGCGAGCGAGCCAAACCAACAACACGAAGTCAGAAGATGGGAAGTGTAAACAACCATAAGTGGTGATTGAATTCGTGGTGCCCCGAACCAAACACTCCGTGCCGATTCAAGTCTGGACTGGGGCACCACGCGAGCGCGAGCGAGCCAAACCAACAACACGAAGTCAGAAGATGTGAAGTGTAAACAACCATAAGTGGTGATTGAATTCGTGGTGCCCCGGGCCGGACTTGAACCGGCACGTCGTTATTCACAACCCAGGATTTTAAGTCCTGTGCGTCTACCAATTTCGCCACCAGGGCCAATTATGAGGTGCGTTTTAAACTCACATAAAATATGATAGGTTGTCATCAACAAATTCAAGGTTGCTTATGATTTGGTCTAAACTTCGATTTCAACATTGTCTTGAGATTTATCCTCGAGTTCTTAAAGAAGTGGCTCCGCTGCTTTTACCCATCAGTATGACGATCTGGGGATTAGAGTTTTATGTCTCTTGGCTCAATAAAGCCCGCTTTGAAAACCCCTATGAATCATCCATGACTTTTATGGCCAGCGTTGGAATCCTAGGGGTTATTTTACAAAGTCTAGCTACGGTAGTGTGGCTCCTTTATGTTTCACGCAGCACACAACGGCAAATCAGAAACGGCGACGGCC
>CAYMBT010000110.1:2851-8649 GCA_964388755.1 uncultured Pseudobdellovibrionaceae bacterium
TAAAAAACATTTTCATCAATCCCTCATTGAATCTGTTCGCGCTTTGATCAGTGTTGGGATTTACGCTGTTTTTTTAATCATCCCGGCCCTTTTTCGCTGGGTGCAGCTGGTTTTTGTGGTTCTTATTTCGGCATTTGATCCCGAATATCAAAAGGGTCAAAAAGATGCCCTTAAAGAATCAAAACGACTTGTGAGGGGTGCTTTTCTACCGATCTTAGGCCTTATTATTCTTCAAAGTCTTATTCCGCTGATCTTAGAAGAGAGTGCAAAAAGTTCTGGTCTTAGCCTTTTGACTCCGGTGATCTATCTCGCTTCGTGGCTTATGACTCTTTTTATGGCTGTTTATTTTTCTCTGACTTTTTTTGCCCGTCATAGTTTTTGTTTGGAGAAAAATTAAATGCATATTGGTCTTTTTGACTCTGGCGTGGGTGGACTTACGGTTCTTAAAGAGCTTAAAAAACATATCCCCAAAGCCCATTATAGTTATTTGGGTGACACCGCACGCCTGCCTTATGGAAACAAGGCGCCAGAAACCCTTAAAAAATACACCGCCGAAAACATCCATTTTCTAGAAACTCTTGGGGTGGATTGTGTGGTCATCGCCTGCCATTCTGCATCAAGTGTGTCTTTAAACATTAGTCAAACCCATCGCGGAACACCCGTTTATAATGTGATTACACCCAGCTGCCATCAGGCTATTTTTGAAAGTAAAAATAAAAAAATTGGGGTGATCGCCACAAAAGCCACAACAATAAGCCAGGTTTACACCAGTTTTATCAACACTTTAGACAAGAATGCTCAAGTCTTCTCTCAGGCGTGCCCGTTGCTCGTTCCCCTGGTCGAAGAGGGATTAATCGATGATGAAATCACAACTCTAGCACTGAAGCGCTATCTTTTACCGCTCATCAATCAGGGCATTGATAGTCTGATTTTAGCCTGCACCCATTACCCTATTCTTTTAAAACCCATTCAAGAAATTTGCGGCCCCAATATTCATCTGGTCAATCCAGCGACCTCGGTGGCGCAAAATATTATTTTGAGTGATGATTACGATCAAAATTTAGAAAAGATCCAAGTTTATCTGACCGACCATGCTCCCCATTTTATTGATCATGCCCAATCACTTTTGGGGCCACATATTGATTTTGAGATTCTTTATCCCACCCCTTGATTTTTAAATGGGCCATGACAACAGCCCCTGCCTTTGCTAGGTTCAAAAAAATATTTTCTTTGCTCTTTGGTTAGGATTGAATCGATGAATTATCAACGCGCTTTTCACTTTGGATACACCACTGACGGCCTCTCTATCCCCGCCTACAAATTCGGCAACCGTGGGCCTGAGATTTTTATTATTGGTGGCGTTCATGGTGATGAAATCGAGGGGATCATTGCGGCCAATGGACTTTTACAGGCCTTTAGCCAATCCTTCACATTTAAACTCAATCTCACTTTAGTTCCCATTTTTAATTTGGACGGTGCTCTTAGGTCCCAAAGGCGCAATGCTCGAGGTGTGGATCTCAATCGAAATCTTCCCACCCAAGATTGGTCACCGACTGTGGCCCAAGAAAAATACAATCCCGGCCCCAAAGCCAATAGCGAGCCTGAAAACCAGTCTCTTGTTAATTACTTAAAAACCCAAAACCCTGAATTTATAATCTCTCTGCACTCGTGGAAACCCATGCTGAATATCAACGGTGACTGCGAGGCGGTAGCTAAAGTGATTTCAAATCATACAGGCTACATCATCACCGATGATATTGGTTACCCAACACCTGGCTCACTAGGTACTTACTGCGGACTCGAGCGACAAATACCAACCATCACCTACGAGATCGAACGGGGCCTGACGGCTGAACCCATACTTAAACGCCACATCCCTGCCATTATCGAGGGACTTAAAGTTCTGGAGAACTAAATGACTGAAAAATTTTTAGATTTAAAAACAAAAATTGAAAACCTTTTTGCTGATCCCAAAGCTGATGTGTTTACAAATGCAGATACAATCGAATCTGCCCTTGCTCTTCTTAATTCTGGAGAGCTGAGAGTCTCAGAGAAAATCAATGGCGAATGGGTTGTTAACCAGTGGGCTAAAAAAGCCATTTTACTTTATTTTAGACTTAAAAAAATTGAGAAGATTGACTGCCCCCCATTCACTTACCTTGATAAAATCCCTCTTAAAAACTGGCAAGGTAATGAAGGTGTTCGCATTGTTCCCCACGCGCTGGCTCGCTACGGATCCTTTATTGATCACGGGGCCATACTGATGCCAAGTTACGTTAATATCGGTGCCTTCGTTGGTAAAGGCACAATGGTTGATACTTGGGCCACTGTGGGATCTTGTGCATCCATCGGCGAACGTGTTCATTTATCAGGTGGCGTTGGTATTGGTGGAGTTCTTGAACCATTACAAGCCAATCCTGTGATCATCGAAGATGATTGTTTTATTGGTAGCCGATGTATTCTTGTTGAAGGTGTCCTTGTTAAAACCGGTGCTGTTCTTGGTGCAGGAGTTACGATCACGGGCTCAACAAAAATTCTTGATGTGACTGGATCGAGTGTCAAAGAATACAAAGGTGTTGTGCCTGAACGCAGTGTTGTGATTCCCGGAACCATCGAGAAAAAATTCAATGCCGGAAACTTTCATGTTCCGTGCGCTTTAATCATTGGTCAAAGAAAAGCATCCACCGACGAAAAAACATCTCTTAACGATACTCTTAGAGAGTATAATATTTCAGTCTGATGTCTTATACGATCCATCTTTCTAAAGAGACTTTTAAATTTTCGGCCACCCACTTTACTTTGTTCTCTGAAACGCGGGCCGAAAACCTTCATGGACACAACTATTATGTTTCTTTAGCTTTAGGGTTTAAAGAAATTGATTCAGATACGGGTCTGGCTGCAGAATTTTCTGACCTTAAAAAAATGATTAAAGAAGTTTGTGATCAGCTGGATGAAAAAGTTTTGATCCCTACCCTTTCACCCTACTTGCAAGTGGGTAAAACTGATGAAAACTATGAGCTGCGACTGAATAATAAGTTTTATTCGTTTCCCATCGAAGATTGCGAAGTTCTTAATATTGTTAACACCTCTTCTGAGTGCCTTGCCAAATGGATTTCTGAATTCTTAGAGAAAGGTTTAAAAGCTCAAGGTGTTGAAAAGTTTCGAGTGACCGTCAAAGAAACCAACGGACAAAGTGTCAGTTATCTAGCTCCGTAAAATTTCGCTGGGCTGATAAGATGAAATTTTTGACATTGTCCAAGTCAAAACAGTGTAGGTTAAAATAAATCCGATAATAATAATAGATGCCACCTGCATCCATTGAATCTCAGCCGGGATATTTGTCTCTTCATAAAAAGAGGGCAGTAAATCCTGTGAAAAACGATCGATCAATAGACAACTCATCACTCCGGTAATGAGACCGGCAAACAAACCACCCATGGCTAAAAAAACACCAATTTGAACAAAGATGTTTTTCACTTGTTTTTTAGTCATGCCGATGGCCAGTAAATTACCCACGTCCCGTCTTTTTTGTGTCACTAAAAGAACCATCACTGAAATGATGGATAAGCCAGCGATCAGTGTGCTTAAGCCCACCAGAACACTGACTACGATTTTCTCCATTTTAAGTGCAAAAAATAGACTGGCATTTCGCTCGGTCCAAGTTTCAATTTCAATGTCATCATTGAGAAGTTGTTTTTTAATTTGGTCAGATTTTGCTGGATCTGTCAGCCAAGCTTCAAGATTAAGGTCATATCCCGCTGTTGAATTGAATCTTTGCAATGACTCATCCAGAATATAAAAGAAACTTCTGGTATCAAGCCTCTCCACATCAGTCATCAGAAAACCTTTAACGGTGGCCTGAGATAAAGTAGGTATTTCTCCTGAAGGCATTAATAAAGACTCGGGCGGAATAAGAACAACAGTGTCATCATTAAATAATCCCATGGCATCAGCTAGCCCCACACCCATTAAAATATCTGAAGCCTTAAGGTTATTGACCTTTTCGTCAATGCCGTCGATAGAAGATTTATTTCTAAGGGCCGCAAACTCTAGAAGACCTTTAAGCCTTTCGCGAGTCACACCTTGTGCTATGGCACCTTGTATGTAGCCCTCGCTGGTTCGCATGATGATATCTTGCTGGCTACTGGGCGCCATAAATTCAACGCCTATTTTTTCAAGCTTCGACCAAACGGGATGATTTTTGATTTCAGTGGATGACTTTATATTTTTAAATCGCACCACCAAATGGGGTTCAACCTCAAGAAGTCGCTCGCGAATGGTTTTATTAAAGCCATTCATCACACTGACAACGATGATCAAAGCCGAGACACCCAGCCAAATACCCACAACACTAATACGGGCAATTGTCTTAACAAGGGATCCAGCACGCCTGGAGAATAGAAAACGATAAAAAAATTCGAGGCTCAGCACGCCCCATTTTTGTTAGACTTAAAGGAAAAGTCTACCCTTTTTTAAAGATTTTTTTGATAGACCTCAGTAAATCTTTAAAAGCCACCTGAAAGGGCCAGCGGTTATAAAAATGATAGTGCTCTTTAAGCTCTAAAATCACTTTTTGATCAATTGAGTCGACCTGTTCTAAAAAATTAATGGCCTGAAGAATAACAGTGGGATTGACCTCTTGATCAAAGCAAATGGCTTCACCTTTTTGACTTGAATCATCATCGTTGATAAAGCCTGTTTTAACGCCATCATACTCGTTCCATTCGATAATTTGATTATAAAGAGAAATCTGATGCTTTACGATGCGATCTTTGACTTTCCAAAAATACAGGTCAGCGGGCCCCAAAGAGCGAAACCAATGGCTTTCAATATCCATTTTTGAAGTCTTAATCACGTCAATTGACGCAAGCTTGAGGCTTTTCGCTAAAGCCCTTATGTCATAATGGGGTGGAGAGACCTTATGTTCGCCCATTATTTTTCACCTGTGGGTTGTCTTTGAAGCTCGTCTTCCTCTTCTTTGACTTCTTTAACGGCACTTCTTAGAAAAAATGATTTTTGCATGGCTTTTAAAGTGATCACCGTTTCATCTAAAGCGCGCACCGCTTTTTGGCTAGCATCAGGGATTCCTGGGGCGATCTCTTTAATCACTGGCACTATGTCTTTAAAGTCATTGGTCAGTTGATTCATGTTTTGCGCAAGCTTAAGCACGTTTGAAGAAAGCTCTGGCATATCATTAGCAACGGCCGGTAAAACCTTATTCATTTGATGGGATATTTTTAAAAAATCATCTAATACACGAGCCATTTTTTTCTTTTCATTGAGGGTCGCCGATAAAGTTGAAACTTCAGAAGCCATGGCGTTCATTTGCTCCATCAACGGAAATAACTGATCAAAAAGTTCAATGATCTTATCAGAGCGCTCGTCCGATAAAAAAGCCTCGGCTAATTTTTGCAAATTCTGCATCGTTTGGCTGAGGGATTCTAAGTAAGATCCCAGTTTATTGCCCCCTAAAAATTCTAAGAAGTCTGGTGCATACTGGGCCTGTAAGCGATCCCCTTCTTTAACAGGAGCTCCTTTGTTTTCGCCATCTTCTATGTCCAGTGCTTTTTCACCGATAATAAATGGACGAACCACACGCACTAAACTTTGGGAATCAATTCGTTTTAAAAATTTCTTTAAGACTTTAAAACGGATTTCAACTTCACCTTTACTTTTAAGTTCAACACTCTCGACCGCACCAATGCGAAGGCCCGAAAAACTCACCGGCGTCCCAGGGTTAATACCGTCAGCACTATGAACGATAGTGACAAGTTCTATTTTAGGTTCAAACCACCCTT
>CAYMBT010000111.1:0-8622 GCA_964388755.1 uncultured Pseudobdellovibrionaceae bacterium
TGTACAGCTGAACGAAGGAATTCTTCAGAGTTCTACTGCCAGACCGAGACCTGCCGAAATCAACTCACCTTTTGCCCGCGATCTTTTAATTTTATTGTTGGAAACCACCCTGAAGAGCAGGCTCTTCTCTTAGATGACCCCAGCAATCCAGGACTCTGTGAATATATGAGAGCTGTCCTCAACCAAGGCAACCAATCTATGTCTGATGTGACTCTTAATTCATGTCCATCGGCAGATTCACCCACCGCCAGTTTGCAAGTTAACAATCACCGTTTCACTGATATTTCTAGCTCTATCCCCGATGGACAATATCCCGACGTTTCAACACCTATGCAGATGAATTTACGAATGACTTTTCGCTGGCCTGATCAAGAACTCAATCGAGTGGAAGCCGATTTTGTCCCCGGCGTGAACAGGCTTAATCAGATCCAATACCTTTATTCGGGCCGAGGGGAACTGGCCGCCTCTTATGTCACTGAAGACCATAGTATTATTCCACGCTCAACCATTCGCTTTTCTCGGCTCACTCCGGCGAACAGTGTTAGCTTTTTTGGCTCGTGGAGAAACACCAACCGAAGCCTCATGTTTTCTGATCATCAAGCCTTTTTTACCCACGGAAGAGTCAGTCGTATTTACGCTGAAGTGCTACAATGCTGCCACCCTGCCTTTGAAGGCATGAGCTGCAACCTTAACCGTGGTGGCACTGCCCCCTTAGAGTCCGAAGAAGTCAGCTCAGAGATGTAGTTTGAATTTTAATAAGAAAGTTATTCTTCAACTTCACTGACCCAAACAATAATAAAAAATCTCACAGCTCAGTCGAAAGTTTTAAATTAAAGAATCAACTTAAAAAGCTTGGGATACAAAAGTTATTTTTTCCAAGGACGAGTAAAAACAAGAAAGCGATTTTCAACCCCAGAATTCAGAATAGGAATATCGCGTACTTTCTCCATGGAGACTGGATTAATTTTCCACTGGGCAGGCATTAAAAGTCCCAATCGATCGGGCTTTAATCTATGGATCACTGTTTTTAAAATATCTTTTGAGCTTGCTGGTAATCTTTTACCCCAAGGTGGATTGATAATAACTATTCTTTTTAGCTCACTATGAATCGAGTGCTTTTCGTCAGAGTTAAAAAGATCACGATTTTCAATTTTATAAACTTCTTCGGGCAAATCAGACATATTATTTTCGGCCACACGAATAACCTTTTCGTGGTTGTCAGCTCCATAAACAAAACGGGGTGCTAAAAGCGAGGGTTGCTTTATTTGATTCACATCCAAAACAATCAATTTTTGCCCAATAGGAAAATTTTTAAAAGCAAAGTTTCTATCGAGAGGTTGATTGATTTCATAGGCTTCTCTTAAAAAAGTTCCGGATCCACACATAGGGTCAATCAACTGATAAGGTTCAGAATAACCTTGTAATAAAATTCTCAGTAATCCCGAAGCAGCCGACTCACGCAGTGAAGCTATGGAGACTTGTTTTTCGTTTCCACGCTTAAAAGAGATCTCACCGGTGCAATCAATACTTATGTTACATTCGTCACGAAACACTCGAACAAAAATCTTTAGAGAGTCTTTTTTATACTTCACTTTTAGAGGCTTTAAAGTTTGCTCGAGACATTTTAAAATCTGGCTTTTCATTGATATTTTTGAAGAACGAGACACAAATTGAAAATCAAAAGAAGAGCCGGTTTTAAAATAATCACCCCAAGCTACGGATTCTAAACCACTGATCAGTTGTCGTTCATTCTCGCAAATAAAATTCTTTTCACGCAAGAGAACCCGGTTAGGTATGCGAAGCCAACGTATGAGCTCAAAACCCACTTCAACAGGGGCCTTAAACTCTAAGCCACCTTTATAAAATTCAACTTCGGGGTAAGGAGGCAAAGAAAAAAAGTCTGAAACCCGCCCCCACTTATCACAAAGTTCTAAGTGGGCGGCGAGTTCCAGGCCAGGGATGGTCGTGAGAAAAAAAAGCCTTATCTGACTCATTGTTCACATTGAGTAAAGGCTTGCCCTGGATCTGTATTTCGGTACGGCCAATCGGTCAGCTTATCATCACCTTCTTCGTTGAGGAAAGTATAGAAGCTGGGGAAGGTCGGTAGAACTTCAAAGTAAGTTCGACTCAACTCATCCAACGGCCAATTAATACCGGATTCTTGATTAATAATTTCAAACTGTGGTGTCATATTTTGAACATGGGACCCGTTCAAATTAAGAGCAGCCGTGTCTGTTGCAATCTGTGACATCACATTATTAATCCATTTATTGTCATCAATATATCCAACCTCACGAGCACCAATTTGGGCCGTAAAAGTTTGGAAGTCCCTAAAGCCTCTCATCTGAAGAAGCCAAGGATGGTTATGAAGATCGGCTGTATCCAGCATGTCACCTTCAGTAAAATGCTGGGTAAAATAGTAATACTTTTCTTTAACTGGCAAACAATCACGTTCACGCTTTCCGCTACAAATCAGTAAACCTTGGGCATCAATATCCGTGTCGTCATCAAAATTGTTTTTGATATAAGCACGGTTAGTTAAAATATTATCACGAGTTAAAAAATCTTTAATAAAAGCGGGGTGAAGTCGCACGACAAGGCATCTTTCGTACTCGCCAAGCTCGATATCAAACGTCGCCTGTTGATTCACCAAAAAGGTTCCAGAACTGACTGTGAGACCTTGAGTGCGTCCAGCGCTTTCATCACGAGCCGATGAACGAGTCACACTAAAAGCTCCAACTATATTGTAAAGAAGAGGGCCTAAAAGTGGAATACTTTTAACCATGTCTGACGAAGTTTCTTTGACAAAATCCCAAGGTTTAAAGCTCGATGTGGTCGAAAGTTTAACACCATGACTGCTTGAAAGATTAAAATTTGCAGATAGGTTTATGTTTAAAGACTTTCCGCCTCTATAAACATAGCGGTTGGTAGTGTGATAAGCTCTCACCTTTCTCTCTAAAATCACCGGAGCATATTTGGTTTTAGGTCTTAAATCTTTACCACCGCGGGCGTTTGACCAAGCGAGATTGTTCATATCGTAATCATAAACATTGGCAAGATACTTATGACACTCGCTTTCTAAAGTAATCATAGAACGTCGATTCATTGTATCTTGTGTGAATGTTTTGCTGACTCTCTCACCGGCTGAAATAGGCTTATCAAAGTAGGAGTCTTTAAAAAAGTTTTGAGCAAGGACAAAACACATTCTATGCATAAATTTACGCACAACTAATGGGTCAACGTCGTTACTGCGCCAACCATGTTCCATAATTTTTTCGATATCAGCAGTTGTTATTTCTTCTCGTCCAGCTAAACCATAGAAAGCTTTTTCTCTGGCTGAAGTTTCAAGAGGTGACGTATCAAAATTTCTATCGGCTGTTTTTCTTTGGTTCATTTGTGCCATAAATTCGCTGGTCTGAAGAATCTCTGGTCCGCTCGTGATATCTTTAAAGCACTGGTCAATTTCACGAATGGGGCTTGATTGCACGCAAGCATAGTCAATCGACTTTAAGCGAGATTCAGGATGATCATTCAGCAAGACATACTTTAAGCCAATGGTTTGAGTAAAATTAATAATTTGTGAAGCGGCTTCCATTTTTTTAGTGTAATTTTCAACGATGACTTTTTTCTTTTCAATCAGGTCATCCACCGTCACATTAAAATACTCTTTAATGTATCCATAGTACTTGTTATTTTCGTAATTCGCATTGACCGAATCACTGTGATCATAAATCGCCTCACCAGTGAACCCCAGATTACCATTGGCATCCAATTGAAGAGTAGAATCGATCGGAGTTGGTGGGATACCACGCTCAATTTGTTCACGCAAAATTCGAGGCTCATCACAAAAAGCAGTGGTACAAAAATTCTCGTTCAACATATCCGTGGGACGAACAGATGAACCATTGGTATTAAAAACAAAAGTCAACGGACCCACAAATGTTCTTGAAGGTAGACCTGATTTACCATCATCGACGGGAAGATCAGGATTATGGGCTCCATCATTTCTCAACATATCAAACGAAAAACTAGGAGTCAGAGGACTTAAAGTAAAGTCCGTGATCTGTAGTGATTCTAGATCAAGAGCAAAACTATCATCGCCCTCTTGACGAGCCTGGGCTATTTTATAATCAAGAATACGACTTAAGGGATCATTTCCAAGATCAAGACTGTTAGCAAAAAAGAATTTTAAAAATGGATCTTTATCCACTTCTACAGTGCGAGTGGCATTGTTAGGATCTGGCAATAACAAAGTATCGTTTTCCATATCTGGGTCAACCCGTTCACTGCCCTCTTCAATGGCTTCTTGATTTTCTCTTTGCAAGTGACTCATGATTCTATTGATCAAGAGTCTTTTGTCATTTCTAAAAGAAGACATAGCCGATATACCATCAACACCGTTAACCATGGCTCTATACTCAGCCAAACGATTCAAACGATCTTCGATTTGTTTTTTACGATTAATATATGCCTCAGAATTGACTTCGAATTGGTTGAGACCAAAAAGATCATCGACTTGGGCGCGAAGTTCTTCAATTTGAAGACCTTTACGGGTAATTTCTGCAAGGATGGCTTGATTAATTTCAGCCTGTTCTTTTTGATCAGCTTGCAATTGAATCACTTCGTTTTCAATGTTTTCAATATTTTCTAAAGTCCTAAAAATCTCTTCGTATTTTTGCTCAATATCACCGTCTCTAAACATTTCGTTAAAAGTTTGGTCGATCATAGTGGCAATACGAAGTTTATGCTCATCGATGGTTTGAAGCTGAATAAAAAACTGATTTCTGATTCTCATCAGCCTTAGGTCATCCACTTCAAACTCTACAGGAGTAATGATCATCCCACCAAGGACTCGAACGAGCATCGTTTGAACTGAAATATATTCTTTTTTAGATTCATTCAATTCAGTGTCAGTCAGCAAACGATGGTTCACATCTTGATTATTTATATCAACCATCATGGGCTGAGAGGTTGGATTTTGACCTGAAAGCTCAGTGTATTGACCAAACTCTTGGTCATACATTTCGTAGGCCGTTTTTGGTTCTTCGTCACTTTCAGTTTCGGCACGTTCGAGAGGCCCAAGGTTTTTATCGTAAATGCGTACACCTTTTGCCGCAGGATCGAGATAATCTTTTTGCAATGCCACTTTCATTAAATAAATTCCATCACGAAGGGGCTCTGTCCCTTTTCGTCCAAAAACGATAGAATTATACTTAAGTACATAAGGGTAAGCTTTAAAAAGAATCGCTTTTTTAACTTTTAAGTTTAGAAATTTATCAATCTCATAACGAAAACCCATTGTTTCGTAACGAAAATCAGCAATAAAAAGCTGAGACACAGGTGCTGTACGTCTTTGTTTTTCAACTTCAGCCGGGTAGTCAGCTGGCATATCGGGCTCATCCCAACCAAAGGTAAATTTCTCATCCCAGGGGTTAAAGTAATAAACAAAATCTTGCTCATATTTATTGATAATAGAATCAAATTGGCTACGTGTACGAGAGGCTCCAACAAACTTAACTTTGGCTACTTTCTTCTCTAAAACTTCTTTTCGGTAGTATTTATGAGATAAGAATCCAAACCACGTTATACAACCCTCTTCGTTGGTTTGACGTCGAATGGTGTGACGTCCGCGATACTGGTCTTCTGTTTCAATATCAAATTGTAAGCCTCGACCCACACGGTTTCCGTAAAGACCATGCTCAATACAAGAATAAATGCTGTATTGTAGTGTTCGATCTGTGGCTGACTCTCCAGGCATGATACGGACAAAACGCATTCTTAAGGGACCAAAATAAAATCGATCCTGTTCGCGAACTGTGGACAAATCATCAGTAATACCGGCGACACTTTGCAGATATTTATCATAATCAACTTGGTCAAGAGGTTGATATTTTTCGTCAAACTTAAATGATCCGCCCTGACGTCTAGCCCAAGTGTCAAAGTTTCCAAGGTCAAAGACCGCAGTAAAAGGTTTAACCTTATTAAGACCACTAGTGACTGGGACAATTTTGACCAAAAGTTCGACCCGACCAAATTCACTACGATTTTTAAGAATCATGGGCACGCTGGCCAGAAGTCCGTTGGGCGTCATTCCCCATGTGAAGGCGGCACTGCGACCAGAAACACTGGAAACGTTGGTTGAAAGAAGATATTTTTTTTCGTCGTCGGTAGCGCCAGACGCTAAAAGGTTCATGTATATTTTAAACTTTCCAGTTTTAACATCAATGTCGTGGGGCACACCGGTAGAATCAAAAGTTCTGACAAAAGGCATCCCCGAAAAGTTAATGTTGATATGAAGACCGGCTTGATTGAGAAGTTCTTTATCCAGCTCTTCCATCACTCTTCTCTCGTCGGCTGTGAGGCGAGAATTGATTTCGTTCATTTGGGCTACGTTTTGTTGTTCACGCTCAACGGGCTCAATACTAAATGTTCTTAGTTGTAGGCTTGTATTGGTTGTTAAAAACTCACCATTCAGGGCCGCTAAAACATCACGCTCGCTAGTGACCCAGTCACCAGCATACCAATCAGAACGTGCAAAATCAGTCAGATCAAAAAAGCCGCTGGATTTAGAATTGTTTCTGTACATGTCCCAAGGATTAAACCCGATTCGTCTGACCATCTTTCCCAGCTGTCCTGAGAGAGATTTAATTTCATAATGAAGGACGACGTTCACAGAAGGGGCAAGATAATCAAAAACTGGGATCAACTGGCTCCAACGCAAACAATGGTTACTGTTAACAACGATGGGGTTTGAGATCTCTGTCGACTGTGGCTTGCCTTCACGATCGCTAACGGTTGTAAAAACCGTTTGGCCCAGTTCTGATGAGATATGAAATTTTTCGTTACGAATCGTTCCTTGGGTTCCACGGTCTCTGATACCACATATAGAAAGGTAGAGTCTGACTTGATTGACTTCTTTCCAGTCGCTGTCGCCATTTTTACTAAATTGAATATCTTCGAGAGTGATTTGACCAGCCTCAAAAAGAGCGCGGTTATTATAATCGATCAGACTTTGCTCACGAGAGTATTGTTGAAGACCAGTGCTTTCTTGGTTTTGGCTGGAACGATCAGCTTTCACACAACCCGTCAGAACAAGATATGTCGCAATTGTAAGTGAGACGAGAGCTTTAAATAAAGTCATACATGGTCTCCACCGAGAAGTAAAAAGTCTGTTGGTTATCTTGTTGTAATCCATCGATCCTCATGGTGCTGTCATTAAGAAGATTGGCCCGAGTGTATTGTGTTCTAAAAATAATGCCCCAGTCTTTGCTCTCGACATGTAACTCAAATGAATTACCAATACGATTGTTGTGACCAAAACGATGGGAGTTGTAGTAGGCCGGCACGGCATCCGACTCGATAAAGAAACTATTATAGGTACCAGCAACTATCCAACGTCCAAAGTCGTTGGCAAGCCACATTTTAATCGCTTGGGCTTCACCCAGTTCTTTAGGGGCAGCTGCGTTGACAATCACATTCCACTGGGTCTGAAAACTCAAAGAGTTAGAAATTTTTTGCTCAAAAGTTGTTTGATAAAGAAATCCATCAAATTCATATATAAATTGGGCATTGTTAATGTCGGTATTTGTAACTGTATTTCCATAAACAAAACTCTCAAAAGCAACTATACGCGGTAGACTGTTGTAATTAAAATGGGTCACTCTGCCTTTAATCCAATTGTTAGAGCTTATAAGGTATTCGGCTTCGATAGACTCGGTGAAAAGCTGAGGAATATCCTCTCGCGCAGTGACCCTTGTCGATAGTGTTGATGAAGTTGGAATAAGCTGTTGTGTGATAATGTTCATTTTGAATCTTTGATCAAATATTTTAAATTTTTGCGACAGCCCCGGGAAACCTAAATTTCCACCCAAAAATAGGGCTTCATTAAACCATCTTTGTGAAATTTGACCCATTGCGAGCTCGACTCGCTCATCCAGAGGTGACCAAACGAGCTTAAGGTCTCCAGCATAAATTCCGCTATCGGGTTCAAGGTCTCCAAAAATACTTTGTGAACGGCCTGATTGAAGAACAAGATTAGCTCGTGCTTTAAAATCTAAGTTTTCAGCGAGGCGATATTTATATCTGGTACGAAATGTAGCACCAACGTTTTGTGATTGTATATTTTGATCAGTCTCTAAGCTTTCAGCATCAAAGCGCAGATGCCAAACTAAAACAGAGCGTCTTTCTTCGAGAGCTTCTTCAAGAGATTTTTCATAGCGAGGATCTTGTGTTAAGAAATTAGATCTCTGCATAGAGGAGTCGTAGGACATCATGGATTCATCAGCATATAGCAATGGCATTCCTACAAAACTGGTTGCAAGAAGGCACCAAGCAAAAAAGAAATGCCAATGGCGATCTAAAATAATTAGATAGCTGTTTTTCTTCATGTTTCCCCTGACAAAAACATAGTAAGTTAAACTTATTCAATTTTCAGTTGTATCTTTTACAAAAACCATACCCTAACAAAAAAAGGCTAACCTGCTGAAATTCCTGGGGAGACACTGTCAACAAAATAGACAAAAAGCTCATTTTGCGCGAATAAATATCAGATCTATATTATAAGGTTTACAAATTCTTGAAAAACTTCCAGGGTCAGTGGTACAACTGATCGATATTTAAGGT
>CAYMBT010000112.1:0-8594 GCA_964388755.1 uncultured Pseudobdellovibrionaceae bacterium
GTGGATTTGTTGTGGTTAAAGCAATATTCCAATCCACGTTTCTCACCTGCTGAATAAAACGATCAAAACGTTGTGAAATTTTAAGTTGTTCGCCACGCATCGAGCTTGAGTTATCAATCACAAACAAAATATCCATCATATTTTGTGAGTCTCTCACTTCAATAGAATCACGCTGACGATTAAATCGGTTAAATATACTCCAATTCTCTCGGGCGCTTGATGATAGGCCTTCAACGTCCTCGACCAACACTTCAAAGAGATGTTTTCCAAGGGCCAAGGGCATGATCTTTAAAACTCCTTTGAGCCAATCACATGAGACTTCTCTATCATCAATAAAACAAAGAACTTGGGCAATCTCGTTATCACCTTTAAGGACTTCAAAGACCACTTCGTTGTCTTCGTTCACCAATTGATCCTGGGGAGCTTTGACAATTTTGACCTGTGGTCCTTTTGGAGAATAGGGCTCTTCACGGTCGGTACTGTCTAGCGGAGCAAAACCAACATCTTGTTTACAAGCTGTTAAAGAGAAAACTAAAAGTATAAAAACCAGACTGAGTGTTTTCATAATAAACCTTCTTTCAGCCATAAGTTCGGCCTTGGTTTTTGAAGTCCCAAGACTAAAGCACCTGAATCTAGACTTAAGTGGAAGAACTTTGTCTCAAAGACAAACACTTACCCGTACAAAGGTCATTTGTGTCGAATCATTCATCAATTTACAAAGCATTCTGACTTTTTCATCTTTGATCCATATATGAATTCGGCGTTGAATCCTATTCATGACTAAGATGAATTAAAAATTGTTTCGTAATGATAGATTTTAAATTTAAAACAGAACTCATTACAGTGAAAAGTCTTTGCGGAGTCGTGAACAAAGGTTTAAAAAATTGATTTCTCACAATGTCTTCTTAAAAAAATACACTTTATGAAACAAAAAGAGACAAAAAATAGTTTTGTAAAAAAGGTTCTACAAAATGTTTTAAAAACTTCTCAAAAAAACACGTTGAACTTATCTGCACATTAAAAAAGTTTTACAGTTTTCTACAAAATAAAAGCACTAGGCTTGGTCCCATTTTTGCTTCTATTAATTGATATCAACAAAAGAGGGTTCAAATGGCAAGATTGGCAATCGTTTTAAGCATCATATTCATGGCACAGGCTTCTTACTCTTCATCAGGCACAAAAACATGTGCCGACAAAAAAATGTTTTTAAGGGATGTTTGTAAATCTCAAAAACTCGTGGGCGAAACGTCTCATTTTAGTCAATGTGCCAATGGTTACTCTTATGAAATATCAACTGACGGTAAAAATGTAGACCATGATTTTGTCACCACAGAAATTCAGTGCAAAATGGTCGAGATCAGAAATCAAGACGGCATTGAACGTCGTACCGCTTATTTTGATAACACCAACAAGAAGGTTGTTGTGTATCAACATGATAATGGATTATCCAATGCCTACGTTTACGGGCACACAGGTTACTATCACATCACCCAATTTGCTTCGGGTGATGCTATCTTTAATTTTCATAGTTTCGATAATTAAGAATTTTTAACCAAAAGCACTTCGGGATAAGTTTTTTTTGACCACTCATTGATTGAGTGGTTTTTTTTGTTTTCTTTAAACTTTTAAAATCCAGCAAATCCTTGAACTTATAGCCCCACTGGATGCCATACTGTTTTTGCCTCGGTAAAAGCCATAATGGGATCAAGATCACAGTTTTTAAATGTCCAAGGGATGACTCTTTTCATGTTTTCGACTCCATTAAGCTTGAGCTGGGAAAGAAGATCTGAATGGGTACTGGCACAAAGCAAAGACTGAACCTCCATATGCAAAGACATTGAAGCACTCAACTCTTTGGTGGGTGCCGAAAGTAAATTGATAACTCCACCAGGTAAGTCAGAGGTTTTAAAAACCTCACCGAGCTCAGATAAAAGAGCGGCTCCTGGCTGATCAAAAACCACCACAACAGCATTGCCCGAACAAATCACAGCAGCGATTTGACTGATCAAAGTCCCCAAAGAAAATTCCATGTCATATATAAGCCCCACAACACCCACCGGTTCTGGAGTGGTAAAGTTATGATAAGGTCCGCTGACAGGATTCACCGAGGCTAAGACTTGGGAGTATTTATCTGCAAAGCCTGAGTAATAAAGAAGTGAGTCTATACTTTCAGTGACCATTGGGCTAAGAGCTTCATTTTTTAGCCCTAATACAGTTTCAAGAATCTCTGTGATTTCTTTTCTTTTACCTTCAAGCATTTCGGCCATGCGATAAAGAATTTGGGCTCTGTTATAGGCGCTCATCTTTGACCAAACTTGATAACCACTGTGTGCCGCTTCAACCGAGTTTCTTAAATCTTTTTTTGAAGCTAAACAAAGATGGGTAAAAATTTGCTCGCTATTTTTTTTTACAACAGGGTAACTGCGACCGGATTCGGTTCTTGGAAACTCGCCGTTAATAAAAAGCTTTGTTGTTTTAGCCACTGTTTGAATATTTTGATTGATCGCAGACATTACTGAACCTCCACATAGGGCAAAAGACCATGACGCCCACCTTCTCGGCCCCAACCACTTTCATAGTAGCCACCAAAAGGAGAGCTTGGATCAAACTTATTGTAAGTATTAGCCCATATAACGCCGGCTTTTAAACCCAGTGCTGTTTTTTGAATTTTTGAAGCTTTCTCTGACCACACACCCGCTGCTAAACCATAAGGTGTGTCGTTCGCTTTACTGATAGCCTCTTGCGGAGTTCTAAAAGTTGAAACCGTAAGGACAGGGCCAAAGACTTCGTTTCTAAAAATGGTCGCCGAAGATGAAACTCCGTTAAAAAAACAAGGTTTATGAAAATAGCCTTTTTCAGGTAGGCTTCCTGAAGCGGCTTCAAAAAATTCAAGCCCCTCTGACTGAGCTTGTGACACCATTTTTTTAATTTTTACCAATTCATTTTGTGAATTGATGGCGCCGATATCAGTGTTTTTATCTAAAGGGTTACCCACACGAATTTGAGCCATGCGGTTTTTTAATTTTTTAACAAACATTTCAGCAATGGATTCTTCGACAAGTAAACGAGAGCCGGCACAACAAACGTGTCCTTGATTAAAAAAGATACCGTTGACCACACCTTCAACCGCTTGGTCGATAGCGGCATCTTCATAAACGATATGGGCTGATTTACCACCAAGCTCTAAAGTTAATTTTTTTGAACTCTGAGCTAAGTTTCGCGCAATCATTTTTCCAACTTCAGTGGAACCGGTAAAAGCCACTTTGTTCACATCAGGGTGAGAGACTAAGTTCTCACCCGTTGAGCCAGCGCCCGTGATAATATTAACAACTCCTGGTGGTAAACCGGATTGTTGAATAATTTCGGCCAGCAAAAGTACACTGAGAGATGTGGTTTCTGCAGGTTTAAGGACAACACAGTTACCAGTGGCTAAAGCCGGTGCGATTTTCCACGCCGCCATAAGAAGTGGAAAGTTCCATGGGATCACTTGGGCAGCAACGCCAAGGGGTTTTACTTTTTTACCGTTAAAAGCAAAATCAAGTTTATCACACCAACCGGCATGGTAAAAAAAGTGGGCTGCTACAAGTGGCACGTCCACGTCTCGGGACTCTTTAATGGGCTTACCATTATCTAAAGTTTCAAGAACGGCCAGTTCACGGGATCTTTCTTGGATGAGACGAGCAATTCTAAAAAGATAACGAGCCCGCTCGCGACCAGAGATTTTTGACCAAGTGGTTTCATAAGCCCTGCGTGCCGCTTGAACGGCGCGATCAACATCACTGCTATTCGCCACAGGAATTTGGGCTAGAACTTCGCCGGTAGCAGGGTTGATGGTATCAAAATACTCGGCCCCTTGAGGATCCACAAATTCGCCGTTGATAAACATTTGATTTTTATTTTTTATCTTAACAATGTCAGTGGATTCAATGCTTGGTGAATATTCAAAGCGAAAGCTGGGCTGCCCATCCACTTTTTTAATGGGATCAGTGGCACCATTGGGTTTTGTAGAAGTATTACTATTTTTATTGATCCATTTTTCAAACATATATTTCTCTCTTTTTTAATCCAGTGAAAAAGCTTTGTCGTAGTAGTAGCGACCAGTCACCTGTTTATAAATTTGCTTGAGAACATCATTCAGTAGTGCGCTTGCGCCAAAACGAAAAAGATCAGGTGTCAGCCAATCTTCACCTAAAACTTCATTCACCATACAGAGGTAATGCAGAGCCAGTTTTGTGGTGCGTATACCGCCGGCTGGCTTCATTCCAATTTTGACTCCGGTGCGCTCATAGTGATCTTTAATCGCTTGAAGCATCAGCAGAGTCACAGGCAGAGTGGCCGCCGGGTTTACTTTACCCGTAGAAGTTTTGATAAAATCAGCACCGGCAAGGATGGCCAAATGAGATGCAAACTGAATGCGGTCGTAAGTGGCCAGTTCACCGGTTTCAAGAATCACTTTGAGATGGGCTTCGCCGCAAGCTTCTTTGACTTGCCTGATCTCATCAAAAACACTTTGATAATCCCCACTCAAGAATGCACCACGGTTAATCACCATATCAATTTCATCGGCCCCAAAAGAAACGGCACGCCTGACATCGGCTAATTTTAAATCCAGTGGTAATTGTCCCGCAGGAAAGGCTGTTGCCACAGAAGCGATATGAATACCTGTACCGTTGAGGGCCGTGGCCGCATGGGGAACCATGGATGGATAAATGCAAACAGCAGCCACTGATGGCATATCGGGTAGATTTTTTTGGGCCCTCAGAGTTTCATAAACACCAACAGGAACTGGAAACCTAGCCTTAGCACACATTTGCTTCACTCGCTCTGGAGTATCAGCACCCTCGAGTGTGGTGAGGTCAATCATACGAATAATGGCAAAAAGGGCGTCCATTTTACTTTGCGCTTTAATACTTCTTTTGGTGAAAAACTGAGCACGCTCTTCTAGACCCACTTGATCCACAGGATAAAAGGGTATCGGAATTTTTTGAGCACCGTCGCCGCAGACAAATCGGTCATACATCATTGAATAGTCCTCCCCACAATGCTGATTTAATTAACATACTTAAGAGGGTCATGGCGAGTGGAAATCTTGATCAGAAAATAAAACAATTTTTTTAAACCATATCTAATAAGGCTAGTAATAACAGTGATTTAACAGGCGATCCTCAACGGTTTGATGAGGTGCCTATCATGGAGCACATTCAGTCTATCCCTGAAAATCATTGTTCGACGATCTGTTGTTTAAGGAAGAATCTCAGTTTAAAAATGATTTTACCTAAATTTCTCATCCTATTATTTTTTAAGAACCAATAATTAAACAGGATAACCACTACCCGTTGCAGCTGCGACCAGGGAACGTTACCATATTGTGATGTCAGAGGAAATAAAGCCCCCCCAAGAACGACTGCGCGATGCTTTACTCAATCGCCGCATGCTCATTTGTCTTTTTAATGGCGCAAGCGCCGGGCTTCCTTTGTTTTATATTTATCAGTTGATCCCCGCTTGGCTGCGATCAGAATCTGTGGATTTAAAAACCATAGGTTTATTTGCATTGGTGGGAATCCCCTATAACTGGAAATTTCTATGGGCCCCTCTTCTTGATCGTTACGCTCTGCCTTTTCTAGGACTCCGGCGTGGCTGGATGCTACTCACCCAACTGGCCTGTATGCTTCTGATGTTTTCAATGGCTTTTTTAAAGCCTGAATTTTCTATCACATGGATTGCCTATTCAGCTGCGGCGCTGGCTTTTTTTTCGGCCAGCCAAGATGTTGTCCTTGACGCTTATCGAAGAGAGTTACTGAAAGACTACGAACTGGGACTTGGTAATTCTATGTATATGAATGGTTACCGAGCCATGGCTTTTATCCCGGGGGGCCTGGGGCTTATTCTTGCTGACTTTTTACCCTGGAGCACTGTTCATTTTATTATTGGCTCGTTCATGTTGATCGGTGTTGTTAAAACTCTTCTTATCAATGAGCTTAGTGTGACAGAAACCAACCAAAGAACACTGAGAGACTCGGTGATTGATCCTCTTAAAGAATTTTTTAGTCGTAATGGCTCTCGTTCTGCCCTTCTTATTATTGCTTTTCTTTTCTTTTATAAATTGGGCGATAATATGGCCACGGCCCTTTCTACTCCGTTTTATCTCGATCTTGGTTTCTCAAAAACAGTGATCGGTACAACAGTCAAGCTTGTGAACTTTTGGTCTATGATTGTGGGTTCTTTTATTGGTGGGATTGGTATTTATCGCTACGGTATTAATAAGTGTCTTTGGCTTTTTGGTGTGGTTCAGTTTCTATCCATTTTTGGTTTTGCTATTCTCAATGAAGTGGGTCCCAACATCGCTCTTTTGACCGGAGTCATTGCCTTTGAATACTTAGGGGTGGGTCTTGGCGCATCAGCACTCACTGCCTTTATGGCTCGCACAACAAGCAGAAATTTTACCGCAACCCAGTTTGCACTTTTCTCAAGCCTCATTGCTCTACCAAGAACCTTTGCCAATTCGGCGACCGGTTTTTTGATCGAAGGAATTAGTATTAACGATTCTTTTCTCTTTCATCTTTTTGGAGAAATGAAGGGCCTTGGTTACACTTTATTTTTTATACTTTGTGGGGTCTTGGCCTTGCCAGGCATGGCTTTGCTTTATTGGGTAGCCCCCTGGTCGAACAAGAATCAAAAAACTTGATTCAGTCTGAGACACTTTTAATCTTTTTAATGTTTCATTTTTGATATACCGAATAAGTTAACATATAATCATTATGTAACTTGGGGGTTGCAATGAAGTTTCTTGAATTCGTTTATTACGAGTCATTACCCTACGCCTACGCAGGCCTAGCTGTTTTTGCTTTTATGAATTACGAAACATCAAAACTGGCAGGTATTGCAGCCGTTATACTGTCTTTTTGCAGTTATTATGTTCTTTCAAAACGTTATAACTACAGAATGTTCTCTAGCCGTTACAATCATAATAAAAAAGTCTAATCACTATTATTTTTTAAGTTCACGAACAGCCTGACCGTCAACCGGTCGGCTGTACAAACCTCGTTGTGACCAAAAGGGATTTTTAATATCAGAAGTCTCTACTGCGCCATAAAGATCGACCTGAAATATCCAGGGATCATTGTTACGGATCTTTAAGAAAAATTGAAATTCGCCATCTGAAAGTTGACCGATCAATGCTTGTAAAATGGGGCTTGGCTCAAATTTACGATCGGGTGTATCACCCTTTTCGATTCGATAGAGAGCGGTCAGAGCAAAAAAATCAACTCTGTTGGCGAGTCTAACCACTTTAAGAAGTGCTGGATATGCTAAATCCATCCGCCCCATTGAATAATAATTTTGAGTTTTAAGTCTTAAAAACGAAATAGTTTGTGGCGCATTATCAAGCGCAACTGCAGCTTTATCGTGCTCACCTTTGATCACTAAAAGTGCTATTTCGTTCATCAATCTTCCATTGCCACCCATATTGACCATCAAAGCTTCAATCGCCGAAACATCTTTAAGAGCTTGATGGGCTATCAAACGATTTCTGTAGATCAGTGGATTTCTGGGCTCAATTCTTTGTGCATGCTCAAGATAAATCAACGCCTCTCGGGGTTGACCTGAAAGAAGGAGCAATCGACCCAATTGGGTGTGTGCAATAATATTGTTTGGATCAAGTTGTAACACACGACGATAGGTCAAAACGCTAGCCTCAACGTCGCCCATTAAAAATAAAGTTTTTGCTCTCATGGAGGTCAAAATCAGTTCATGGTAAGGACGAGCTGCCAGCATGAAGGCATGATTAATTTCTCTGAGAGCTTCGGTATAGTTTCCGTTATCGATCATCCGTTTTACAACAGAGGGTTCAATCACACTTCTCACAGGGCCATTAAAAATCTGAGAACAAGTTAAACTTTGGGCTTGGGGTGAAACTAAAAGCGCCGTAAAGGCTAAAGTAAGAAGAGAATAAAAACGCATAAGGACTCTATACACCAAGAAGACCACCACACTCAAAGAGCATTATTGCTGCTGTAAAAATGCCAAATTTTGTCAATGATTCTCGAGGTTAATCAGTTCGTCTCATTATAAGACAGTACTTTAATTGATAGCTTATCATTTAAAAAAATCTTTAGAAATAATTGAGCTGAGTTAGACTTTAAAAATACAAGATTTCACTTCAATAGCTCTGTCGTTTTTAAGAGAATCCAGTTTAAAAATATCTTTCAAAAATTGGCATGTTTACTGCTCTTTACCATGTTAAAAGCTTTCAATATCAAAAATAAGAGGGATATTTATGGTTCAAATATTTTTAGTCTTCATAGTTTTATTTTTCTCTCTGAGCACTTTCGCCAGTAATATTTGTCCCCAAAGTCTGAGAGATCGGCCTTATAATTCTCCTACAACCACTGGCCCGTTCACCACGTCGGTCATGGACTTTAGATCGGCCCAGCACTACTTTAACGAGATTAAAAAAGAATCCAGTATACCCTTTAATTACGTTGTTGATGGCTGTGACATGAGAGCTTTTTTGATTTCAAAAACCATGAAAGAAAAATGGGGCCTTGATAGTTTTAAAATAGCCCTTGAAAGCCAGCGGGGCAATTTTTCCCGTG
>CAYMBT010000113.1:0-8530 GCA_964388755.1 uncultured Pseudobdellovibrionaceae bacterium
AAGAAAGCCATTGCCAGCCATTTTAAGGCACAGTGTGTATCTTCGGGATCAGGGAAAGTGTTCTGCTTGGGATGTACCGGAAGAAAAATGCCAATCCCAGCGATTCTTAGAAATTCACCATATCTTACCCATTTCTCAAGGCGGAAAAGATGAATTGGATAACCTAACCTTGCTCTGTTCTGGGCACCACAAGGTTCTTCATGACCGAGGGGCTTCTGATGTGTGACCAGCAATAACTAGATGAAATGTCTTTTGTGTTTAGCAAGGTCATATGTTCTCTGCGACCAGTAATAGTGGGATGGCAAGTCTTTTGTGCTTAGCAAGGTCAATATGTTTTCTGAGACCAGCAATCCCGTGAAGACATGTCCTTTTTGCTGAGCAAGGTCTGAATTATATGTCCTTAATGACTCACAAAATGTGAATTATTAATATTTCAGATTGGGCATGGCAGCGAATTTGAGAAAGAGCCCCTGCCGGGGGGGGGTTACAGAACACTTGTCCATATTTTAAGGTGGACCCCTTTGGGGATGGTTTTAAGTTATTTTCTCTTTTTTTCGATTTTTTGAATCCAAAATGACTTTGCTGACGTCTTAATAGTAAAAGACCTTCAAAAAGGATGGATGAATATGACTACTGTTATGAGCCGCATTATTGATAAAAGTGACCGCATTGTGGCCTTTATTGTTCTAGTGACCGTTGTGTTTGCTTTAAAGCCCATGGTTGCTGTCGCCAGCGACGAAGTGCCAAGCCAAAAACAAAGCGTAACACAAGAGGTGACTCCTCAAACACCAACTCCTCCTCAGGTCTCAGACAAGAAAATCAATTTCAAAATTCGATTTGACGAGAAAAAAGGTGTTCAGATTCAGGGACTCGAAGAACTGCAAAAAAAACTAGAAGGACTTAAAGCCCTTGAAAATGTGGATAAGAACGTTGATTTCGACAAAATTGAAAAAGAGATCGAATCAAGCCTTAAAGGCATTGAAGAAATTGATGTTCAATTTTCTGGAGACGTGGCCGACAAAGATGTAAAGAAGCTCGAGAAAGTCGTTGATCAGGCCCTTCGGTTTTCAACCCCCAGTTACGTTATGATTTCAATGGCTCCGTTCATCTTTGCCTTCGCAGTTCTATTTCTAGTACTTTATTTTAAATCCCGCTCGCGAAAAGAGGCACTGGCGACCATTCGACTTATGGTTGAAAAAGGTCAGCCTGTTCCACCGGACCTTTTGGCAAGCCTCACTGGTGTTAACAATACCACTTCTGTGACAGGGTCTTCATTTTTACCTGGCACAAGCAAAAGCTTTCTCCTCACAGGCTTAAAACCCATTTTTTGGGGTGTAGGAATTATTTTGTTTTTTATCTTTAATAGCTTTGATTCTGTGCCTTGGTTTTTTGGGATGATTTTTATTTTGGTAGGCCTTTATCATATCACCAGATCTTATTTGATCAGTGAAGCCCAGTCACAAGCGGCTGCTGTTAAAAATAGTGATGAAAATACAAAGACAGATCAGATCTAAATGTCCACCGAGAGCGAACTCATCGCAAGGGTCCTTATTGATAACGATCATGGGGCCTTTGCAATTATTCTTAACAAATATCAATCACCAATTCGGTCATTGTTTAGAAAGTTAACCAGTGGGGATTTAGCACTGGCTGATGATTTGTCCCAAGAGACCTTTTTGTTGGCTTATAAGGGGCTTTCTCAATACCAGGGAGGGTCACAGTTTCTCACTTGGCTTTATAGTATTGCTAAAAATGTTTATTACACTCACTTGAGAAAGCAAAAAAATAAAGAATTTGGTGGTGAGTTTGAAGAAGAAAGCTATCTGATGAGCCAGGACGCCCGAATGGATTTAGAACAGTGTTTAAAAATCCTTAAACCCCAAGAAAGACTTATACTTTGTTTGTCCTACGCCGAGGGTTTGTCCCATCAAGAAGTTGCTGATATGATGGATATACCTGTGGGTACGATCAAAACTATAATTAATAGAAGTAAAGAAAAAATACAAAGTACCATGACTTTAAGACCAGCGAGGTCCCTATGAATAACAAAGACTCTTTTGATCAACTTTTTGACCAATGGATGGCCCCTGAAAAAATTGAAGACTCAGGCTTTAGTCAGCGTGTTTTAAGTTCACTAGAAACTCAAAAGCCACAGTTCTCCTGGAATCTTGTTTTTTTATGTTTAAGCCTGGTGGCGAGTTTCTTTTATTTTCAATGGGATATGGTCATCTTTCGTCAGTATTTAACAGGGGTTAAGCTTGTTTCAATACTCTCTCAGGTTGAGATCTCTGAATTGAATGTATCCATAAGCCAGTCAACGGTCATTGCCATTTCTGCGCTCTTTGCCTATGTTGTTTATCAGCAGTTTTTAAGACTCATCAAAGATATTTAAATTAAAAATAGTTTTGAGAATATTAGAAGTAAATAACCGTTGAGAAAGAATTAAAGATATAGATAGTTTATAAAATATTAAAAATATTAAAAATATTAAAAATATTAAAAATATTAAAAATGCATTTTAAAACTTAAAAAATATAAAAAGTAGAGTACTTTTTTAAAGGAGCAAAAAATGAATTTAGTGAGTCGAGAAAATCCATGGACCCGTTCAAAAGGCGGTTGGATCGCTGGTGTTTGTCAGGCCATGGCTGAAAGATTTGATATTAATGTTTCAGCACTTCGGCTGATATGGGTTCTCAGCATTTTATTTATGGGATTTGGATTTATATTCTATGTGATATGTGCTGTTTGTTTACCGGTTGAGGATAAAGTCGCTGAGTCAAGAAAGCCAAAGCTTATGGGGGTCTGTTTACGACTTTCTGAACGTATTGATATTGATCTTGGTCTTTTGCGAGTGCTTGCGGTGGTGTTAGCCATAGGTTCTGTGGGAACTTCGTTACTGGCTTATATTATTATCCACTTTATTTTGACTCCCCAAGTGAGTCGTTAATTCCATAGATTTATAAATCCATCGAAAAATCACAAAATAAAATATCCACATAAGACTGATGATCAGAAGACTGATCATCAGTGGCCGAGCCATGGTGAGAACATTAAAAGCTTCTCCGGCATAATAAGAAGCCGCGGCCCCGAGAGATAAAAAAGGCAGAGCACTGTTTTTTGAAAAAAAACTTTTAAATGAATAGGGTAAGGTGAGAGGAAACAAAAACCAAAGTCCCACAAGCCAAAGCGGAATCATCACCGACCCATCCGTAGTCTTTAGAACACCAGTATAAATCAGTAAAGAATCCCCAAGAATTCCCACCACCGAACAGGCTTTGAGTAAATAAAGATCTCGCGCGCGATTTTGCGAAACAAAAAGAAAGTGGGCTAGTACTAAAAGAGCCATGACAATAAGCCCTAAAGTTTCTTTTTGGTAGGAGGCTGATAGAACGAGCATCCACCAGCCCAACTGAAAACCAACGAGGTTTAGAATAAAAATGATTTTTGGATTTTTAAAATAAGCCGGTGATTGAATCCAGGTTTCTAAAGGACGATGCATTTATAAATGAATGCTAACCCAAAATTAAGGGGATATATTTCAACATCTTTGTAAAGACCTGTAGCCATAATTTCTTGTTTAAAATCCTCGCCACTGGGAAAGATCTGGGATGAATCATTAAGATATTGGTAAGCATCGGGCTTTCCTGAAATCAGGCCACCAATAAAGGGCAAAACTTTTTGCGAGTAGAAGTTATAAGCTTGCTTGATCACAGGAGTTTTAATTTGGCCAAATTCTAGAATCATGACCGGACCATCAGGTTGAGTCACCCGTGCCATTTCTTGATAGGCCTTTTTTCGATCTTCAACATTACGAATTCCAAAAGAAATACTTGTGGCATTAAATTCTTTATCTTTAAAAGGAAGGCGAGTCACATCGGCCCATTTAAAATCAACATCAAGATTATTTTTTTGCGCTTTTTGGGGGGCATGCTCAAGCATTTCGTTACAAAAATCAGTGCCAACCACTCGTCCTGAAGCTTCAACTTTCTTTTTAAACAAAAGGGCAAGATCACCTGTTCCGGTGGCACAATCAAGTACCGAGTCGCCCACTTTAACACCGCTCAACTTCACGACTTTTTGTTTCCAAAGGTGATGAATACCAAAACTTAAAACTGAATTGGCTCGATCATAAGACGAGGCGATTTCAGAGAACATATTCTGTATGGTTTGTGCTCGTTTATCCATTATGGGCCAGCTTCTTATTAACAAGGTTTAAGTAGGGCTGAATTTGATCCATGAGAGAACTAAAACCTTCATAGTTAAGGGCTTGAAAGCCATCACTCAAAGCCTTTTCGGGTTGGGGATGAACTTCAACCATGATGCCGTCAGCACCACAGGCGATAGCCGCTTTTGTCATAGGTAAAATAAGATCGGTTCGCCCAGTACCGTGGGATGGATCCACAATCACAGGAAAGTCATAATTATTTTTAAGGTAAGCCACAGTGGCAAGATCAAGGGTGTTTCGCATTGTGGGTTCAAAAGAGCGAATGCCTCGCTCGCATAAAATCACTTGATCATTTCCACCTTTAACAACGTAATCGGCGGCTTTAATCCACTCTTTGATCATAGCCGAAAAACCTCTTTTTAAAAGAACAGGAAGTTTATAGTTCCCGAGTTCTTTAAGAAGTTCGTAATTGTACATGTTTCGGCTTCCCACTTGAAAGCAGTCAACAATGGGTAATAGTTTTTCGATTTGTCGGGGATCAGTGATCTCGGCAATGAAAGGGGCTTTAACAGTGCCCTTCATTTTTTTAACCCATTCAAGGGCTTGGTCGCCCATACCTTGAAAGGCTTCGGGTTCAGTGCGCATTTTAAAAATTCCACCACGAACAACCGATGCCCCTTTGTCAGTCACGAATTGAGCTGTGGGTATAAACTGTTCTTCGGTTTCGATAGAACAGGGGCCAGCGATCACGGTAAAAGTCGAATTTCCAACGAAAACAGATCCAATATTCACAGAGGTTTTATAGCACTATTTTTACTCCACTGTCTATCGGGCTGATCTGAGTGTTTTTTGGCTTATTTTAGGTATTTACAACAAGCAGTCAGTCTTTTTTTTAGGGGCCCTTGGGGCCTTGGTAAACGACCTACTCAAATGACCAGTTCTATGGAATAAGGGGGGGGATGGCTGACTTAGAAGATTTTGACCATAATCTTTTCTTAAAAGGTGGGGCACTTTGGGCCCATGAAGGCCGTGTCCATCTTTTTTGGGGTGATTTTAAAACACAAAAAATCAGACCTGATCAGCCGGCCATCGCCGTTTGTGATTTTTTTGTTCATAACAGTATTGATTGGCTGATTTATCCCAATCATGTGACTCTGGACTCTCTAGAAGCCCAAGAATTTTTTTTTCATCAAGACTTTGAGATCCATTGGCAAGAGCCGGATCTCACTCATTTTAGAATTCAATTTGAACAGGCCCAAAAGCTTTTTCATCAAAGTGATTTAAAAAAAATTGTACCCTACGTTTTTGAAAACTCAGATTTTAAATTAGAATCCTCTCATCTTAGTTCCATGATCCGTAAGGGTTTAGGGGCAAAGCAAGGTTATCTTTATGGACATTGGCATAATGGCCAAGGCTTTTTAGGTTTGTCCCCAGAGTTACTGGTGGGGCAAACTGATGAGCATCATTTTCAAACTATGGCGCTGGCAGGAACTGTGAGCCTTAAAAGTTATGAAGATAATCCCCATGAATTTTTAAACGATCAAAAACAAAAAATAGAACATGATTGGGTGGTTGATGATCTCAAAGAGCAGCTTAAGGATCTTGGGACACTTAAAGTTGAAACGGCCAGACCTCAAAAAGCTGTGAGCCTTGTCCATTGGCTGACACCTATAGAACTAAAGTGCGAAAAGAAAATAAGCCTTGAGGACTTGGTTTTAAAACTTCATCCCACACCCGCTTTGGGATCCTATCCCAGAGATAAAAACTTAAATATATTCAAAGAATGGAATCAGCTTGAGCCCCGCTTGATCTTTGGAGCCCCCTTTGGGTTTTCTGAAAGTCCAAAAAGGGCAAAATTTATTGTCGCCATTCGTAACATCATGTGGGATCAAAATTCTTTAAAAATTGGTTCAGGTTGTGGTGTGGTGAGAGAGAGTGATTTTGATAAAGAGTGGCGCGAAATTAAAGATAAAAGAAATGCTGTTAAAAAAGTGTTTTTTAACAATTTTTAGGGTTGAATAAACTATGGGTCAAAATATTAAAACAGCGAGTCTTATTTTAAAAAGTCTCTTTGACCAAGGGGTTAGAACACTTTGTTTGTGCCCTGGTGCTCGCAACGCCCCCTTTGTCAGTTTATTATCAAAGAGTCTTGGATTTGAGATCATTTCTTTTTTTGATGAACGCTCGGCTGGTTTTTTTGCACTTGGCCGCATTCAGCGAGACAAGAGTGCTGTTGCTGTTTTGACCACCTCGGGAACGGCCGTCTCTGAACTGCTAAGTGCAGTGATAGAGGCCCATTATTCGTCTTTGCCGTTAGTGGTGCTTTCTGCGGATCGACCACGGAACTTACGTCACACTGGGGCTCCGCAAACCATAGATCAAACCCAAATATTTTCAAAATTTGTCTCTCAGTCTTGGGATATTACAGATCCAGATGATTGCGATATTATCATTAGTAGTCATAAGCCTGTGCATATCAATGTGTGTTTTCAAGAACCACTGGTTGACCAAGAGTTTTCAGAAGTCACAGATTTTTCTCGACCGTCGACTATTTTAAGAAAAGAAAAGGTTTCTCAACCCAAATACTTTGATCAGTTTCTTGTAGAGAATCAAATTCAACTAGAGCGACCACTTATAATTCTTTCTGGAATGAATCAAAAAGAGTCCGAAAATGTGGCTCAGCTTCTGCAAAATTATGAAGGCCCCATTTTTGCCGAGGCTCTCTCAAGACTTAAGAATCACCCACTGCTCAAAAGTAAACTGATCAAAGGCGGAGAGCGTGCTGTGGGCCAAGTTCTTTTAAGTCCACAGATAAAAAGTGTTTTGAGAATTGGTGATGTGCCCCTAGGGCGTTACTGGCGTGATGTGGATCAAATTAAAATACCTGTAATCAGTATCAGTTCAAAAGAGTTTTCAGGATCTAAAGAATCTCTTTTGTTTCAAACTGATCTTACAATGGATTTTTTAAATTCTAAAAACTTTAATTTCCACATTGATCCGACTTTTGATTATGGTGAAGATCTATCAGAGAAAATAAAAAATCTGGCACGAAGTTATCCCCAAAGTGAGGCCAATTTATTTCTTAATTTGTTAAACTCTATTAAAAATGAGCACAGCATTTATGTGGGGAACAGTTTACCCGTCAGGTGGCTTGATCTTTTTGATGATCAACATAGCCAAATTTTTGCAAGCCGTGGGGTCAATGGCATTGACGGTCAACTTTCAACCGCCCTTGGGCTTTGTCAGCCCCATCAAACAATGTGGGTTATTTTAGGTGACCTAACGACACTCTATGATTTTTCTGCTTTTTGGCTGACAGACTACCTTCGTCAAAATAACTTCACGGTTAACATCGCCGTAATTAATAATAAAGGTGGGCAAATTTTTTCTCGCCTCTTTAAAGAAGAGCTTTTTTTAAATCGACATGACAAAGATTTTAAAAAGATCGCTGAGATGTGGGGCTGGAGTTATCAGTCATCCCAAGAACAGCTTGATGCTGTTTTCAAAGATGATCTTAATATTTTAGAAATTCTACCTGATGAAATCAGCACAAAAAACTTTTGGAAAGAGTACGACCAATTATGGATAAAATAGAGTTTCACTTTGTCCATGGGTTTTTGGGATCTCCTCTTGATTGGTCTCCTGTCATCAAGCTTCTCAACCATCCACAATATGTTTCCTATGATTTAAATCAAGACATCAAATCAATATCGCCAACAAGTGATGATTTTTTTAGAGATTGGTCTGAACTTAAAAATAAAGATCTTCATTCTCAGCGAAAAAAAGTTCTTGTGGCTTATTCACTAGGGGGAAGACTCAGTCTTCATCTTAACCTGGATCATTTCGAAAAGGTGATTCTTATAGGAACTCATCCTGGTCTTGAAAAAGATAAAGACATTCGCAAAAAAGCGGATCTGGACTGGGCGCAAAAATTAAATGATATCCCTTTTAAAGATTGGATTCGGCTTTGGGACTCTCAGCCTATTTTCAAATTTGACCTTAAACGTCCCTTAAGGGAAGTCAGTCCTCACACAATTCCTCTTTTACAAAGGCAATTGATCCGCTGGTCCCTCGCTGAGCAATCTCTGAAAGAAGACATCTTTAAAAAATACAGTGAAAAAATCCATTGGTGCTGCGGCCATCGTGACGAAAAGTTTTTTAGTCTTTTGCCAAAAATTCAAACTTTACTGGGTGACAATAGTCATTGCTTTACAATTCCTGACTCTGGTCATGGGGTTTTGTTTGAGCAACCCCAAATACTTGCTCAACAGATTCAAAGGATTATTAATCAATGATCAAGAAAATTTACCCCTGGCTTCTTGCCTTTCGTTTTAAAACTTTGATTGCGGCCTTTGTTCCTGTTTT
>CAYMBT010000114.1:0-8521 GCA_964388755.1 uncultured Pseudobdellovibrionaceae bacterium
TTAAAAAATAGATTTACGGTGTTCTCTTTAATAAGTCTAACTTAAACATTTACCACTCATGATCATAAATACATAAATACATAAATAAGAAAACAACATATACAAAAATTTAAACCCATCATAAAGTTAATATTCAATCAGTGATCTATTTATTGTTAAGTTCAATCAAAAATACACTTGGACTTAGTTTTCAAAAACACTTTGGATGAGCACTTGAAATAAATTCAATAATTGTTCTGATTGCAAAAAAAAATAATCCACATAAATCTAAATCCCCCAATTATAAAGTCACTCAAAACCTAACTCATTAAATCCATTGATCAATGGTGCAATTATATTAATAAGGTATCTTGATGGTCATTTTAGCAGGTTGGTATTTAATTAACTGCAGTGGTCCATTTGTTTACCGAGAGTCATCAACCTCTCTACGGGACTCTATCAATCTAAACATGGGATTACTTTATAAAATACATGGGATTAATTCATACAATATACGGAATTATTTCATACAATACATGGGATTACTTCATACAATACATGGGATTACTTCATACAAAACACGGGATTATTTCATTCTATACGCGGGATGATTTTTTTAAAAAAATGTGTGTCACATCTCTATTTGCATGCCTCAATAACTATTCATAATTAAAAATTAAGTATGAATGCCGATCTCATCGTCATCATCAAAATGAGAATTATCCACTGGGCGATCTATAGGTTTAATTTCATGATAAGTGAGCCTAGAATTTTTTGAGTTAAAAAAACCAACGACAACACCTTTGACAAGCTCAACAATAAAGCCCTCTTTTGTCATTGCAAGTGGTGACTCTTCAGTCTTTTCAGAAGAAGTGTCTTGTATATACAAAACATAAATCCCTAATGAGCCAATTAAAAATAGAAAAGTATAAATCATAAATTCAATTTGAACCCCATTATTAACAGTCATAAGGTAGTTATGCAGGCTTGTCAGATAATAATTGATTGATAGACCAACGAGAATTAAAAAAACAATACTATATATGATTTTTAAACCGAAGTCCTGAGTGATCTTGCTTAGATTCATTTTCAACATCCAGACAAAAAAGTGAGTCTTGAAATTAAGACTCACTATATATTAAATACATATTACTAATTATTTACTTGATCTCATAACCATTGTTAAAAGGCTTCCGACGACAAGACCTACGCCAGCTGCTATGGCAACACCTTTAGTCGGATTATGTTCTACATAATCACGACCGGATTTAATTGTGTCTCCAGCACTGTGGGATAAGTCAGACATGGCTGCTCCCATTTTTTCTCCGGCTTCTTGGGCTAATTTGCCAAACTGATAGTCAGAATTTTGATTTTTTTTACCAAAATTCTCATCCAGCATTCCATTGGTTTTTTTATTCACATCACTTGTTAAGTTTCCCATAGTTTTATCCTTTGGTGAGTTGTTTGATTCTTCATTAAAATATATATTTTTCTTAAAAATGTCTTTTTTAGCTTTCCATTGGTTCAGCATTGGCTCCCAAAGTTAATGGGGGTTATCAGTTTTTCGACCTGTGGATATACTGGATAAAAAATAATTTGCTGCAAGTATTAAGAAGACAATCAATAACAACTGTCCAATTTCCATAGATAGACCAGCGACTCCAGACGCTCCTAAAAAGTAAGCAACCAAAGCAATTATAAAAAAAGCAATTGATGCACGTATCATTTTATTCTCCTTTTTAAAAAAGTTATGCATCTTTAAAGAGTGCAAAATAAAGACCAAATGCCGAAATCATTCTCAATAAATAATTTTGGCTGAATAAATGTTGTTTCCGAGATGAGATTGAATACCTGCAACTTGAGAGTGAATTCATAAAAAAATTTCAAAGCACAGCAAAATAAAATATAGAAAAATGCATTTTAGGACTTTTAAGAAATAAATTTTTTATTAAAAATTACTTTTCTTACAGGTCATTTTTCTATCCTATGGGGCATAAATGAACATCTTCTAAAATGCTCTTCACTTGAGTTCAACTGAGCTGTCCCTGCATTTCATTAAGTTGGAAGAGATCTTGCAATGTCTTGCCATAAAACAATTTATCAACAAGGAAGGACCTATGAAAAATATCAATAATTTAATCCGTTTGATTTTTTTGTCTTTAGTCATGACTCTAAGTTTTGCCAATGTGTCATTCGCTGAAGAAACAACCACAGAAAAGGCTAAGCACCTTAAAAATAAGTCTGTCGATTCAGTCAAAGGAGCCTATCGAAACGCAGAAGATCAAATTTGCGAAACAATTAATGGCAAGGTTGAATGTGTTCCACAGAAACTTGAAAACAAAGCTCGTAATGTAAAGGACAAAACAGAAACAAAAATTAAAAAAGAAAAAAATAAACTTGATTAATACTATCACAAGGAGAACTTTATGAATTTATTAAAACTAAGTGTTGTTTGTTTTTTTCTCATTAGCCTTATCCCCCATCAAGCCCAAGCTCGTGAATGGATCAATGGAGTGTTTCTTGAACCCTCTCTCACTTATGAGTTCGGCAATACCGACATCAATTACCCATCCCCACTGTCTAACTCTACTGGAGAAGTCCAAGGTTTTGGCGTAGGCGGAAGATTAGGAATACACATTGCCGAAATTCTTTTCTTTGGCATCGATGGCCGTTACTCAATACCACGCTTTAAAGACTCCGCTTTCAATTCTGAATCCGATTCAACGGCCTACAATTGGGGCCCAGTGATTGGTGTCCAAATGCCAGAACTTGGAATACGAGGCTGGGGAACCGTGATAGTTGACGGTGCACTTGATCCCGATTCAAGTGGAGACTTTGATGCCAAATTTGAAGAAGCTCAAGGTTTTCGTCTCGGTGTCGGATTTAGAGTCATGACATTCAGTCTCAACGTTGAGTACCAACAACTGGATTATGGCAACGCCGTTCTAGAACAACTCGGCCCCTTTAACCCCGGTGATATCAGTGGCGTAGAACTTCAAAGCCAAACTTGGATTGCCAGCATCTCTTTCCCGGTGGAACTCTAATAAAAACACCCCACCCCGAATACCTTATTGCTGATTAAAAGAATATTAACCCCTCCCACCGGAGGGTTTTTTTTTCAATGAAGAAACTGCTCATCTCCTCATCGATTTTTTTGACAATTAATAGTTTATTAATCTCCAACCGGAATTTTTTGCCAATTAAAAGATTGTTAATCTCCAACAAGTTTTTTTCCGATCAAAAAATAAATATCACTGCTAAAAAGGTTTTTTTCTCTTTCAATATTTTTGTTGTTCTTAGCTATTTGCGGCTCTGGCAAGCGTGACGCGTTCGCCCCAAAGGGGCGATGCCAGCAAAGTAGGATGCTTTGATCAGCAAATAGCTAAGAACAACAAAAATATTGAAAGAGAAAAAAACCTCTTCTCATAAGTGATGATATTTATTTTTTTGAGGTTTTCGGCCTATGAATGAATAGTATGGAACTTGGCCTATTGGGAAATAAGGTAAGAGGAATTGAGCTTCAAAGAGTTCAATTTTTTCGAAGCGAGTGAGTAGGTAGGGTAAGTGGTCGGCATTGAGAAAAACGTTGTCGTATGAAAACCAGAGGGGCCAAAAGTTTCTTGTCCAAGGGCTGTGTTGGTTAAGGCCGGTCATGGGATGTTTTTCAGAGACATAAAAGTCAACAATCGCCAGTATTCCACCGGGCTTCAATAGCTCGTAAGCTCTTTCAAGAGCAATAAACCATTGGGGTATCATGGTTAAAGAGTAGGAAAAAGTGACGACATCATATCTTTCGCTGGGGTTAAAAGCTTTGATATCTTCTTGCAAAAGTTTGACGTTTTTTAAATTTCTTTGATTGATTTTTTCTGCCGCTTTTTCCAATAAGGATGCTGAAAGATCAACGAGATGAATACCAGAGTAGGATGAAAGCTGCTCATCAGTTAAAAAATCCAGATTAGCACCAGTGCCCGATCCAAAATCAGCCCATAATCCAGAGCTTTCATATTGATTCATTTTTTTAAAAAGATGTTTTCGGCCTGGCAAAAGTTTTGCGCGAAACTGATCATAGTGTTCACTTTGTGATCGGTAAAACGATTCTAATCTTTCGGACTGATCGCTGCCCTTGGTTGGCTTAACAAGATGATATATGGTTTTTAAGTCACTTATAATCAAAGGGCCCCGACCTGAGCAATTGAAAAGCTCCCGTAAGTATGAACACGATCAAGTTTATGTAAGTGATCGGATAGTGAAGTATTATAATTTAACACACTTCCCAATGTTCGTCCGTCTTTCAAAAGAATAGGATCAACAAACGAAACCTTTGAGCTGGCACTTCGCCAAATAAACCGACTTCCCTCTTGAGATCGATCTATGAGTTTTTGCCACTGTGTTTTTAAAATATCGAAGTGATTTTGATAAAGCCAATCCATGTGATCGAGAAGTGTGGCTTTATGAATCGTTTTCTCAGCGTTTTCTAGAAAATTAAGAATAGAAGTATTATGCGTTTGGATTCGATCCACCCTATTTTTAAGAATTTGAAAATTACTTTCTTTTAAATACTCTGGGGCACATTCTGGGGTATAAGAACCAAATAAGTAGAGACGATAAAAATAATTATCAGCTAGACTCAATCGACTAAAAACCGAATCTAGACAATCTTCAATAAATTGTGCCATGCCACCCACATAATCATATTCAATCTGGATAAATTGCGAGCGTGGCACACCTAAAGCCGACATCGTCGCCCCACGACGAGTGATCCAACGAAGGAGTCCGTTCCAAAAATGGGGCTTGAGTTCGTTAAAATAAATATTGGATTGCTGCTCTATGTTTTCACTTTCAAATGCACTCTCTATAGAGCCACGTAAACCTTTGAGACTTATATATTCGTTAAGAATTCGTGCTACCCAACCCGAGGTGCCGTGATAGTAAAATCCTTTGTTCATAGATGATGGTAAAAAATAATCAATATTTTTATCCCAAAAACTTTGGGCAAAATCAGGAAGCTCTTTTCTTAAGGTCTGTTGATAGATCTTTTCGGCACCAAAGTGCAAACCATGACCAAAGAGAGCGTAAAAATCATCGTACTCTAGACGCTTGATGCCGGCTTTTTTAAGTTCCAGCAATGCATTTTGCCGAGGGTTAAGATCGACCGCATCGATAGATAAGGGATCATCTAATAGATAATCAAGCACATTACAGCCCGCTGAGGTCAGAACCAGAACCTGATCTGTTGGTTTGATCTCTAAAGCAATGCGATCCAGCCTTGGATCTTCCCAGCACTGATTGTAAACAAGGTTATGACCATGAACGGCCTGAAACATCTTTTGACGAACCCATGAACTGATTATCATAACACTATGAGAATTCAAAATGCCTTTGAATTCAAATAAAGGATGGGACAAGATTGAGTCAATTTTATGTTAAGATAATACGACTTCTTCATTTTTTTTGTTTTATGAGTTCTCTATCTTGGTACTCAATTTAAATATACAAAACTCTCATGGCCTGAGTCTTGACATCTTTAACCAAGCTAAACCAAAGCGAATGTTATCGATCAACGAGTCCTTTATAAGTAGCTTGATCATTGCATAGCGAATTGGATGTTGTCCTGGATTATAAAGATAAGAAAAATTAACTAATTTTTTTAAAATCATAATACTCAGTCTTTTTCTTTTGGGTGCTAAATAAACAACGGTTTGAATATTAAGACCTAATTTCTGACAAAGAAAAAGAGTTAAATAACATGATTTATAAAGACCTGAGCGATGGGCCTTCTCCCAAAACAAATCCCAATTGATTTTAGTCCTTTGGGTATCAATATATTTATAAACATCCATCAACAAAAAAAGTTGCGAGTAACCGTACTGAAAAGCCAAATGGCCACAAAGATGAATCAATTGATTTTCAGGGCTCAATTGCGAAAACCCTTGAATTTTATCCGCTATGGCTGAGCCTTCAATATTTAGTGACTGATGCCAAAAAAGTTGGGTATGGACTTCAATAGAAAAATCCAGCTCAGCCGTGCTTTTTATAAATGTTTGTTTATGAAGGTTCCCTAACCACTTAGCCTCTCTTTTCTTTTCGTAACCATACATTTTTAATAAATCGGTCAGACGCCACATTTGGTCATACGAAACCAGTAAGTCCACATCCGACACATAACGCTCACCCCAATCCTCATAAACTTCTCCCATGAGTGAAAAGCCTTTAAGAAGATAAACAGTGACCCCGTCTTTCACTAAGTCATGGCCAATTTTTTCAAGTTCAAGTTTAAGCATCATATTTCTTGAAAGTTGACTCTTCCAATAAGGATAATAAATTTTATCTTGGGTTTTATGATAGGCATGTCCAAAGAGATGGTGGCGCTCAAGAAACTCGTAGCTCCACAGTGGTTTCGCAGTGGATGGCTTTTGTTCTTCAATGATTAAATCAGAACTCTCGAGCATAAATCCTCCTTGGTATGAATCAATATTCAATTGTGTTTAAACCTAAAATAAAAATTGAAGTGAATCGAATCAGCGAGAAGTTATTTAAAAAGTTTGAAGAGATGGAGAATCCTGTCCATTTTTGAACAAGTGAACTCAGTGCGGTTTTAAGCTGGGTGGGATTAATGATCAACGCCAACCTTTTTTTAATTTTTTTTCTAAGTAACACCCAAACTTTGAGTCTTACCCCTGATTCAATTAAGTACTTCTCTGACTCCTATTCTAAAGACTGTAGGACCAAATACCATAAATCATTAAAAAGCTGGCCCTAGGGCTTGATAGATACTTAAGAATATAAACTTAACGAGCCGAAACTCTTCGGCCCCATAAAGACAAGATTTGCTCTCGTCTGTGTATAATTTCGTTTACTCTACTCGGTTCTGCCAAGCCTTTTAAGGCCTCGCGAATCATGTTTGGACTGAGAGCTTTTAATTCCCCAATAAACTTTAGAGACATTTTACGGGGATCAAGACGTGAGACGCTTTGTTGAGTATAATTTTTTTGCCTTGAATGAAAAGATGAGCCATGGTCAATCGCCCAAAAAAAATCTGCATCAAACAAAAGATTACCATGATTTCGATCACTGTTCTGAATCAAGTAATCAAATGCTCTTAAGTCCATTAAAGAATCTGGTCGACTTTGATCTCTCGCCACTGAATCAAGTTTAGAGAAAGGTTTTCCGGAAACGAACAACTGCAATGATCCAATTTTCCCTTCAATATTCGCTAATACAGTCACCGGCACAAAATGAAGCCCCAAGAGGCTTGCCATTTTATAAGCCATGACTTCAGCCCTTGGGTTCGACAGATCAGCGTATTGTAATTTTTTAGGACTCACCCAATAGGCAGGATCGGGCTTAAAAATTCCTTTGAGCCCTGATGACAAATCCACTTGGTAAACTTCTGTACTTCCTGTTTTCAATAATCGTGGGACACTTTTAATTGAGTCATTAAAAAGAAGATTCAAAACATGATCTTCAATATTTCGCCCTAAAGCCCAAAATCCATCTCTATAGGCCAAGCGATAAGCCCTGGGCAAATCATCCGTTTGAATCGCAGTTTTTAAGGCGTAAGGAAGACGAGGATTTTGAGCCAGGCTTTCAAAAAGAGGGTCTTTAATCAGTGTGCCTAAACCCGTTGGTCGAAATAGATCATGGCATCTCTGTTGAGAATATGATGTCGAACTCATCAACAAGGCTGTAAAAATGACTAAAATAGGAGAAATAAAAAACCACAAAACTTAAATGCTTCCTTTGATCTGTTAATTACGATGAATTACAGATCATTGAAAGCAAAATATGTGCTCAATTATAATGCTCTTAAATTCCACAGCTCTTGCAATTGACTGAGTCTTATTTCATCGGCCTCAAAGACAGACTGATGAGCCGAAAGACAGGCCTCTGATACAGTTATTTCATCTTGGGAATTGGTATAAATATCAGCACAGGCCATGGCAATTTCTGGGATCAATGGTCCACCACTTTTGACCAAAATGATCGAACCCATTTCGCTGATGATTTCATCACGCGCTTTTTTGGAGGTGGCTTTTTCAAGACGCAAAATCATAGAGTCTTCACCCTTTTCAAGATAATCTCTTGAAACTTCTAGAGCTCGCTCGATGTTGACGACATAAGAAGACTTGATCAAAATCTCTTTTAAAACTTGAGGCTTAATTTTGGGGAACTCTTTTAAGATTTGATAGGACACACGACTCACAAGTGGTGCGGCAAAAGACGTCCCTTTTAAAACTTCACCATTTTCATCCAGTTCAACATGGGCCGCAATATCCACATAAAGTAAACTGAAGTTGGCGTAATCTGCGATTTTGTAAGTTTCTAGATGTTGTGGATCTAATGTATCGCTATCAATAGAAGTCACAGTGATCATATTATCTTTTCTGTAGTAGGCTGGATAAACTGCGTATTTATCAGAAAGTGGAATCCCCACACTCCAAAAAATTCCTAGGTTGTAACCATTGCCTGCTGCAGCCACAAAAAGAGTGTCTGGGTAACTGCGAATCATTTCGCGAATCACTTGATCACGCTCTGTGTACTC
>CAYMBT010000115.1:0-8423 GCA_964388755.1 uncultured Pseudobdellovibrionaceae bacterium
TTTGAATTGTGCAAAGCCGCCTCTTCATAGGTTTTAATCATATTCGGCCTTGAGTTGTTGCCCGAAAAATGACGGTTAGTCATTTCCATAAAATCCACAAGAAATTGACGATCTAATACGCTTTGCTCTGGAGTATCGGGTGTCAATCTCAGGCTTATGGCAGGTTCAGCTGTAATAAGACTTTCTATGTCACGAGGATTATACCCCGCCCTTTGTGAAATTGTAGTTAATGTTTCTCTGTTTGCTTCGAGCATTTGTCTGTAAGGAAAAGAGTCTACGGATGAAGTGAATGCGCCATTCACATCGCAAAACTCTAGGCTGTTGCGATCAGCACTGAGTTGTGTGGTAAAAGGAATACAAGCTGCGATTGATATCTCAACTTTAAAGATTAACGCGAGAATTAGAATAAGCTTTTTCACTTTAGCGACTTCCTGTTTGTTTTTTTATATTTTTTGAAAACGAAACGATATCTTTTTGACGAACCCAGTAGCTGTTATAGCCCTTCTTTTTTAATTTATTTTTAAGCAGAGATGCATTGTAAAGTCTAAAAGGCCCATCTTTAACAACCAAGGTGAAGTCAGGTCCTGCGAGTACATAGTTTGAGCCCTTAGTTTCAACAACTTTAGAGTAAAAATAAATGGGATCTTTTGAAACACTTTTAAATGTAACTCCCGCTTGAGTTTCACAAACAATGAGCGAAAAGAGAAAAATATAAACACTGGTTTTGGACATGGATGGATGATCTCCCCTAAAAAATAGACTCTACCCTATTAGACCATTTTATCATCAGCTAAACAATAGTATCAGTCACTAGACATCGCTAAAAGACCTTGATTCACCAAGCAAATAGACCTCAAAAAATCGAGCACTTTGGTTTAATCATGATAATTCATTAAACTTTATTGGTTAAGAAGTTCAGCTTTTAAACTGATCATTTGATGAATCAAAAATCACTTAAACTCATTCTCGCCCTACTTTGGTCAAGACACTATCAATTCAGAACTTGAGATTGGTAGTTTATTGAAGGATCAGGATGACCGAAAAAATTTGGATTCAAGGGTTAAAAAGAGGAGCCCGGCGTTGACAAAAACTCTATCTCTTCAGGTGTAGAAGCACGTCCTAAGATTTTGTTACGATGGGGGTAGCGATGAAAACGGTCAATAATGACTTTGTGTTTTTTTTCAAACTCGAAGTTAAATTCTAAGCCTGGGGCATTAAAGAGATCCATAGCTTGGGTGTGAATCAAAGGTGATTCACTATGCATAAATGGCATATACAAAAAAGATTTTTCACTGTTTGTTAGTTTTTGATCCAGTCCCCGTCTTATGGCCTCTTGTGATAGCACTAAAGCCAAAGAGTCAAAAGCAAAAGAAAGGGGTGAATCGCGAAAGATGTTTCTAGAAAATTGATCAAGAACTATGATTTCACAAAGTGCGCCTACAGCGGTTTCTCGCCATGGATAGAGTTCGCCCCGAGTGGCTGCTTGATGGGTATCAAAAAATTGATCTTTAATCTGTTGGTCCAATTTGACGTCTTTAGCAAAATGCTGTGAAGGCTTAAGCTCAGTAAACCAAAAAGAATGGACTGCATTATAATTCATGCTCAAACTATATCGTTTTAAATACTCGATGACAACTCAGAGCTGACCCATTTTGCGGTGGGATATCCCATGAAAATCGCTGAGGTGGATTTTGTTTTTTTCCGACTTTGACAGGTTCAACTATTTTATTGTTTTGAAATTGAAATTCACCGCGATTTTCTGAGAACTGCACAATCCCTAAAAACTGTTTCACCCGCTTGAGTAAAATAAAATCGCTATTAGCCTCTCTGAATTCTAAAATGGGATAACGATGAAACCAGCCTGTGCGAGCCATATATCGACTGATCCAATCTTTAGGAAAAAGATACATAAGAACGGCAGAGACTCTGATGTAATTGTATTTCATGACAGGTAAGAGAACATCAAAGTTTTTGTCAGCCATAAGCTTTGGTAGCAACTCTCGGGCTTCTTGTTTAGTCATCTGCCAGGCACGCTCTTCACCTAAAAGTTCAAGGGACTGGCGATACATAAAATCAAAAAAGAATTTTTTATTAGAGGGATTGTAGTTCGGATTTAGAATTCTAGACATCATTCCTGGAGTGAACATTCCAAGATAAGGAAGTCGAAAATCAGCCACTTTAAGATCTCGACTGATATTCTCGCGACTCTCGGGCTTGAGGTAATTTCTTAGAATTCGTAAAATATTTTCTGCTTTAATCTTTTTGGGTCGTCCCTCACCCATTTCTACATTGACCTGTATGGCGACAGCAAAACCGTCGAGGGTGCCCAGGGCGCCACGCGCTTTCATTTCATCAAGGGCATTTTGCAGAGGCTCAACTTGTTCGAAATAGATGGGTGGAGTGACAATTTCAAAAATTCTTGTTTGAGCATAGTTGTCTGAGACTTTTGAGTTAGATGTGCTGTTGTCTTCTGGCTTGACGATCACGGTCCCCATTGAAGAGCCCACAATATGAAGCTCATGGACTTTAAATTTATTAAGGCGCCCGGTTTCGATATCCAACTCTTTTTCTATTCTAGTTTGAGCAAGGATTTTGCCACCGAGATGGCTTTTTAATATTTCAGCAATTTTCATGGCATGAAGGCCAGTGAGTTCAATCTCTAAACCGACACGGGGTGCATTGGATGGGCTAAATAATTTTTTTTCAGAATGATCGAGAAGACTTTGCCCTAGGCTAAGTTGCGCGATCAAGAATATCGTGAGCACTAGAAAAGCTTTTTTCATTAAGGTCCCGCCAAAAAGGTAATAATCCCAAATATGATATTAAAATTGAATAAACCAAAAGCCAAAAAAGAGAGACTCTGTCATGGTTTATTTCTTTAAAGGTATATCTCAACTGTTTCATGGCAAAAGAGAATCTAGACAAACAGATTCTCTTTCATTGAAATTATTACTTTGTTTAGGAATTGAAAATAACCAACAAAGTTTAAAGGTTTCTTAAACTTTTTCGATCACTTGCATGGATTTCCACTTACCTTGTAAAAAACGATATAAAAAAATCAAAGCCTGAAGAATGATATAGACGCTCGCAAAAGCCCAAGACCAATAAACTCCACTCTCCCAAGTGCGTACAAGCCAGACAGGTAACACCATCACCGGCCATGGAAGTAACAATGCGACTAGTCCAACAAACCGGGTATCACCGGCCCCTTTTAGGGTGAAAGAGATCACTAAATTAAGGGCATCAAAAGCGATGAACAAAGCCACAAAAAGAAGAAGGGTTGGAACCATTTCAGCCACCAAGCTCCATGCTTTTAGGTCATTTGTGCTTTTAAAGAGATTCATATATTGCTCGGGAAAGACAATAAAACTGACAGACATAATAAAAATATAGGCCCAACAGATCACAACACCCGTGCGTGTATAAATGGAGGCTCTTTCCGTTTTGCCCTCACCAATCATTTGCCCCACCAGAACTGAGACTCCTTGAGCCACCCCAAGTGCTGGTAAAATGGCAATCATCATAATTGTGACCGTGATGCCACTGGCAGCCAGAGCCGCGTCTCCGTTAGGGAGATGGCCAATAAAAATAAGAAAAAATGTAAAAGCTAAGCCTTCAAGTGCCCACTGCGCCCCACTAGGTAAACCAAAGCGAATAAATCTTTTGAGAAGCTCACCGTCCCAGCGATAGCTCGATCTAATTTTAAAAATCCTTTCGTTTTCTTTTGAAAAAACGAGATAAAAACCAAATAAAGCGGCACCAAAATTAGCAAGCACTGTGGCTATGCCTGCACCCGTGATTCCTAATGCTGGAAAACCAAAGTTTCCAAAGATCAGTAAATAATCAAGACAGACATTAAGAACCAGTCCCACAGCATTGATGGCAATAATCACTTTACTATGCCCAAGACCGGTAAAAAAACCACTGGCCGCAGCCACTAAAGCCGTCGGTAAGGCCGAAAAACAAAGGGCTTGAAAGTAATCGATCTCTAAACTTTTTAAATTTTCGGAGTGAGCGATCCATTGAAAAATCATGGGTGTAACAGGGACCAGTAGTAAAAAAAGTAAACCACCAGCAAGACTCACATAGATTGACTGCCAAACGCTGGGGCCAATTTTGTGGTTTTGTCCAGCCCCTGAATACTGGGCTACAAAAGTTGTTACATAAGCTGAAGTTTGATGAACAAGAGCCATTGGTGCCCAAAATAATCCGACGGCTGAAATGGCGGCTCCAAGGGCATCCGTTGAAAATTGACCTAAAAAAATTCGATCTACTGTCACCTGTAGATTCCAGAAACTGTTAGCAATAATCAATGGCCAGGATATGATCCAAACCTTCTTTATTGCTTCTAAATCAATAATCTTGAGTTTCATGAAAATGGATTTACCTGATATTAAATGATCTAGATATGAAATAATATAGCGCAGTATTTACTTTTTAGATTTCAAAAGACACTACGGCTCTCATGGAACTTGCTCAAGATCTATTTCTTTTTAGAGTCTCAATATTTTCCCAACTTTTGGGGGAAAAGTATAATCAAATTGACTTTAAAGCGTGAGTCTCTCTATCTTTAATTATGAAAAAAATCCTTATATTGATTCCATTTGTTTTTTCTTTAGGTTGCACCATAAAATCCATAACCCCGACGGATGGTTTAGAAGTCAGTATGGATTTTGATCTCTCTTCACTGGATATGAGACACGGTTGGACCTTTCTCACTATCCCCAAAAAAACAACAGAGTTTAGGACCGATAATGACTCTATTCAGCGCGGAGAAAAGCTTTACGTTCAGCACTGCCAAATGTGTCATGGTCTTAAAGGCCGGGGTGATGGACCCATGGCTGAAAAAATGAAGGTTAAACCGAAAGACTTAACTAATCTTCCGATCAGCGTTTCAGACACTTATCTTGTGGTTCAAATTAATAACGGCAAAGGCGAAATGCCCCAGTGGCAGGATTTTTTAAACACCCAGCAAACCTGGGACCTGACCCATTACTTACGGTCGATCAGTTCGCCTAAAAAATAAAAGTTATTTTTTTTCGCAGTTCTTTTTTAGTGCGGCTTTAACCGAGAGCTTAAAATCAGTCCAAGTTTTTGCTTTGCCGTCAGAGCCTGTATGAAGGGATCCACAACGTTTTTTAAGGGCCGCAATCTGCTCGGTGAGAGCAAAGTCAAGAGCATCAAAGCTACCAAGAGCTTCAATCATCTGATCTTTAATTTTATAGGTAAAAGTCACTGGTAGTGATTTCTCGTTGATTTTAAGAAGGGTTTCTATTTGATCAGCAGTCACACTTTTGACATTAATGGTAGCGATTGAATCGCCAAAGATTCCAGAGAAAAGCGTCTCTCTTAGGTTTTGATCACGAAGAGAGTTGCCAGAATCGATAGTCATCAGATCGACAGTGACTTCAAGATCTTTGAGCAGGTCTTTAGCGTTATCTTTTTTTTGCCCCTCTTGATTAATTTTAAATCCAGAAAAACGAGCACTCACAGCTTCTTTTTGGGTGAACTTGTAACCAGTCCCTTCGACCACCGTTTTCTTAAGATCAAATTCGTACTGACAACTTTGTGAAAAAGTAAAAGAACTCATAAAAAAAGAAAGTAGAAAGATCAGCATCTCAAAGGCTCCTTTATTAGAACAGAAGCTTAAAAGTTAGCATAAGAGACGTTTTGAAACAAATAAGGCTTTTGTGGCGAATAAACGAAGCTCAAAATGGGGATTCAAAGGGCTTAAGTCTTTAACTCTTTATATTTTTGAGAGCTTTTTAGTCCAGCCACCGATAGCAGCGACGGCTTCGTCACGGGCATCACAGAATTGAACACCGTAGGCCTTTTTCTCTTCGCTCCATACCACTCGCCCTTGCACTTGGATCTGCTGGGCACCATCTGGACTTTCGATACTTAATGTCACTATGCCACCGTTTTCAAGAAGGGCATCGGTGTCGATTCGAGCACCACCTAAAGAAATTGAACTCATTTGACCAATCAACTGACGACCATCCACATCAATTCGAACTTCAGAGTCCATTTTGTAACGTGGGAATTTTCTTCGACTTTCAATCAATCGGTTTTGTCTCATCTTTAATATGTTGATGAGAATAACTGGGGCAAAAAGAAGCGAAAGAAATAAAAGTCCCTGACCACCACTAGGCCCTTTTCCGCCTTTGCCTTGATCGATAAGAACTTTAGAAATCATCCCACAACCACCGCTTGCGGCACCGCCACCAGAGCTTGCGACCTGACGAGAAGCATCGCCATTGTACTCAGGCTGATAGTTTTCAATATCATTAGCTAATACAAATTCTAAAGCTGAATAAGCGTCAATGCGCGAACGACTGGCCACTTTACCAGATAATCCATTGATATCTTTTGAATGATCAAACAAAACACCTTTGACCTGATAACCATTGATAGAACCCTTTTCACGAATCAAAAGAGCAGCAAGACCGGCCGCAAAAGGAGCTGCCATACTTGTTCCCGAAGAATAACCAAAACTATCTCCGGGCAAGGTACTTAAAATCGAAATCCCAGGACTAGCTACATGAACCGACTGTCCACCAAAATTAGAAAAACTAGCTAAGCCATCATAAGTCGAAGTAGCGGCAATAGAAATGACATTGGGAACATCATAAGTTGCTGGGTAAGTTGGAGAAGCATCATTATCATTGGCCGAATTACCGGCGGCAGCGATAAACGTCACTCCAGAATTATAAGCCTGTGTGATGGCATCAAGAAGTCCCTGACTGTATCCACCACCACCCCAAGAGTTATTAAGAACTTGGGCACCATTATTAATAGCATAGTGAATGGCTTCAACCGCAGCCGAGGTCGAACCAGCGCCGTTTTGATCTAAAAATTTAAGAGGCATAATTTGAATGATGGCTTCATCGGGCTGTGCTTTAAGAATATTTTGTGTAATTCCTAGTACTGCTCCGGCAACGTGTGTTCCGTGATCATCGTCATCCATGGGATCATTATTTTGACCGACAAAATTCCAACCGCGAACATCATCGATGTACCCGTTACCATCATCATCGATTCCATTATTAGGTATTTCTGCTTGGTTTTGCCAAATGGCACCACTCTCCACAAAAACGTAATGATTGTAATCAACACCAGAATCAATCACCGCGACAATGGGTCTGACGTTATTATCAGAAAGAAGAGTCCATGCTTGGCTGGCTCTGATATCAGCTTGTGTTTGATGAAAACTACTGGATGAATTGGTGTTAAGACCCTCAACAGATTGGGATGACTCAATTTGAGACAGACTCATGGGAGAGCCCTCAATGCCCGTTGATTGTTTTCTAAAGATATAATTCGGCTCGGCATACTCTACGTCGGGATCAAGTTGAAGTTCATTGATCAAGGCATCCATATTTTGCCCTTGAGAAACTTTAAAATGATGCATATTGAATCTTTGCCAGCTTTGCTTCAATGACATCTTATGATTGAGTGCAGCTTTGCCAATAAATTTATGGGTTGCTGATGGCTCTTTGTTTCGTTTAATTTTTACAATGAGTTCACCGGGGACAAATTCTTGCCCAAAAGCGACGGTAGAGATAGAAAAGATCACTATAAGAAGTGAAAGCCTAACGAACTGCACATAAGTCTATCGGACTTATGTATTAAAAGTTGAGAGGTTCTTTTAATTTAAAAAAATATTCTTAAATCCAATAGAAGTGGACCAATGTGAGACAATTTGGATTTCTTATTTGCAATTTTGAAAACAAAAAATCAAAATCCTGAAGCTCTAAGGCCTCAGGATTTTTTACATCTATTAGCGTATAAGATCGGGATTAATTTTAACCCGAGCGCGAGCCTTTAAAGACTCTGACCAGCTTTGAATAAGGGTATTCATTTTTTGCTGCTTCATCATTTGTTTAAAAAAGTCCATTTGGGTGTTTTTAGCAGTCGATTGATCAATACGAGCCCCTTTGAACTTAAGAAGATAGGTGTTATCCCCCTGGTAGACCATTTGATCAGCATACTCTTTATCACTTCCTAGGCTCAGTGAAACATCCAGAAAATCTTTGTTAGCACCGACACCGGGTATGTTTTCATTGGTGATGCTAAAAAAACCGGTGGTGTTCCAGTTCATTTGTTTTTTTGCTAATAGGTCTTCGATTTCTTGAAAGTTTTGATTTTTCAAACTTTTATTAAGTTCGACAACCATCTTATCAAACTCTGCTTTTGCCAGAAGTTTCTGTGCGATTTGACTTTTAACCTCATCCAAAGATTTTTCACTGGCCTGAATTTTGTCATCAACCAATATGATATGGTAACCAAATTGTGATTTGATGGGCTCTGAAATTTGACCCTTAGGCGCGGTGAAGGCTGCTGCTTCAAATTCTGGCACCATCTTTCCACGACTAAAAAATCCAAGGTCTCCACCTTTAGACTGTGATCCAGGATCACTAGAA
>CAYMBT010000116.1:0-8377 GCA_964388755.1 uncultured Pseudobdellovibrionaceae bacterium
AAAATAGGAACTCTAAAAACTTTAAGATCTTGAGAAGTGGATGCCATGTGAGAAGCACTTAACATGACACTTGAGTTGATGAAAAGATCAAAGTGAGCCCGGCGAAAAAAAGGGCTTAAAACACCGAGCTATAACGCAAAAAAGAACTTAAAAGTATTTTTTGCGTTTACTGGACGGAAGGATCTTTAAGACATCACGGTACTTGGCCACGGTTCTGCGGGCAATTTCGATTCCGTCTTTTTTAAGCATCTCCACAATCTTTTGATCAGAAAGGGGGCGTTTGGGGTCTTCGTTATCGACCATGTCTTTGATCTTAAGCTTCACGGATTCGCTGGCGAGAGACCCGCCACCGGTGGTGTTAATACCAGAGTTAAAAAAGTACTTAAGCTCAAAAATACCTTGGGGTGTATGCATATACTTAGAAGTGGTGACCCGAGAGACTGTAGATTCATGCATCTCGATGTCGTTAGCGATATCACGCAAGATCATGGGTTTAATAAAGGCTGGGCCTTTATCAAAAAAGTCTTGTTGGTGTTTAACAATGCTTTCTGCCACTTTATAAATCGTGCGTTGTCTTTGATGGATGGATTTAATCAGCCACACCGCAGATCTTAATTTCTCTTGGACGTAATCTTGGGCTTCGGTTTTTTTAACACCTTTGCCTTCTTCAGAGCCAAGCATGTTTTTATAAAAGTTTGAAATTCTGAGTTTTGGCAAACCATCTTCATTCAGAGACACCACATACTCTTCGCCCACTTTGTAAACATAAACATCAGGGGTGACATAGTGAGTGTCGTTGGACGAAAATCTGAGACCGGGTTTTGGGTCCATAGAATTAATGATCTTACACATATCAACCACTTCATCGACCGAATTATTCATGGCTTTTGCAATGGCCGCGTAATTTTTCTTTTCAAGGTCGTGCATATGATTGGTGATCAAATGAACAAAGTCGTGGGTGTCTTCTTGTAAAAATCGTGCTTGCAGTAAAAGACATTCCTGTAAATTTCTTGCACCGACCCCTGGCGGGTCAAACTCTTGAATCATTCCTAGAATTTGTTCCAGGTCTTTAAGATCCATCTCTTCGTCTTCAGCGATGTTCTCTAGGGGGATCTTAAGGTAACCATCGTCATTGATGGATTCGATGATGACGGTGGCTTGTTCAAGCTCTTCTTCGTTAAAGCCATAGAGGCTCGCTTGCCAGCGCAAATGATCGTGAAGGGTTTCTTTACTTGCGATCAAGCTTTCGTAATTCATGATCTCGTCATTATTACGAGAGAAATTGGTTTCGCGATTTTTTTGTTGGTTATCAAAATAATTATCCCATTCAAACTCGTCTTGTTTGCGGGGATCTTGCATTTCGTGATCTTGTTGACTGGTCTCGGGCTCCCGTTCGATCTCGGAGTTAGCGACCTCCATGCCCTCTTCGAGGACTGGGTTTTCTGTCAGCTCTTTTCTGATTTCAGTTTCAAGTTCTAAACGAGAAAGCTGAAGAAGTTTGATGGCTTGCTGGAGCTGAGGTGTCATGCGCAGAGATTGCTTGAGGGCTAAGCTCTGCTTCATATTGAAGGCCATGGTTCTCCTTACTAGAGTCGAAAGTTTTCTCCCAAATAGAACTTACGTGCCAGTTCTGATTGGGTAATGAGCGCGGGGCTCCCCTTTACCTGGACAGACCCATCTTTCATTATATAACTAAAATCGCAAATGCCGAGCGTTTCTCGCACATTATGGTCTGTAATCAAAATTCCGATACCTTGGTCGCGCAATTTTTTAATGATTTGTTGAATATCGTAAACAGCGATGGGGTCAATCCCTGCAAATGGCTCATCCAAAAGAAGAAATTTAGGTTTTCCGACCAAAGACCGGGCGATCTCGACACGTCTTCTTTCACCACCAGAAAGGGCGTATCCGTAACTTTCAGTGATGTGATTAAGGCTAAATTCGTTGATCAATCTTTCCAGGGTTTCTAATTTTTGGCTGCCTGAAATGTTATGAGAATCTAATGCGACCTGAATATTTTCGCGCACGGTGAGCTTTCTAAAAACAGAAGGCTCTTGGGGCAAATAACTGATCCCAAGGCGTGCTCGCGAGTAGATTGGAAGATGGGTAATATCACTGCCATCAAGTTCAATTTGGCCTTGATCAGGCTGTACAAGACCCACAACCATATAAAAACTTGTGGTTTTACCAGCACCGTTGGGGCCAAGAAGGCCAACAACTTGATGGGATGAGACTTCAAGAGAAACACCTCTGACCACATGGCGAAGTTTAAAACTTTTATGGATTTCTTTGACGACCAACTGACTCAAGGTTTTTTTTCTCCATCTTTGTCTTCGGGTTTATATTTTGTTTTTGCTTTTAAAACCTGTATACGATCACCGCCATCATAAACGATGATCTCGTCCCCGATCAACTGATCATCGGCCTGAACGACCTTAGGCTCTCCTCGAAAGACGAACTTATCTTCTTTAAAATACACAATGGCCTCGGCAGCCACGCCCCAGCGCCCAATATCTTTAATTTTTACACCACCATCAAGATAGGCTGAATGGAGTTCATTATTTTTATAATTGAATTTGGCTCTAGGCCCGGTGATGGTCATTGAGTCCACATCGATCACCACATTTTTTCTAAAAATAGCGTACTGCGATTGACCACTGAATTGGGCTTCTTTTGAAATAATTTTCATTTTACGGCCGTCGCGCAAAAGTTTTCGGCCGCGCACATTATCGCGCATATTAATAATATTTGTGTTGAGGTTAGCATCAAAACGATCGCTCTCCATAAAAAGTGGGCCACCGTTATCAGGCTCTTCAGGGCCGCGAAGTTTAACGGCCTCTGGGCCATCAATTTTTCGGGTATCGGTCAGATAATAAATCACTTCAGTGTTAAGGATATAACCATTGCTTGATGTGATCACAACGTCACCTTGAATTTTAAGTTTCTTTTGGTTGTCACCGACGAAACCGTTTTTTCCGGTCACGTTGTAGCTGACTGAGTTTTCACCGTAAAATTTGACAATCACGTCATCAAGCTTCCAATCTGTACTTTTTTGTTTTTTTTGAGCTTTTTCGGCTTCAAGCTCCCAAAGTATTTTTTCGCCTTGGGCTTCGATGAGATGGGTGCCCGAGAGAACTTGATCAATATCTTTTTGATTTTTATCAATTCGGTCATTGGCCGCTTTGTTTTTGAGATCGATATCACGGTCACCGCTTTCTGGCGCAAAGATCACCAGTTCAAACACCACTGCAAAAAAAATAAGACCGGCCACTATCCATTTGATCATCTTTGTACAAGCATCCCTTCAACTTTGTTTTTTATTTAAAACACTGAAGTCCTAAACTGAGAAACAAAGTTTTTTTGTTATATCATAATGATAAAAAGACGGGAAATCTTTAAGTTCTTATCAAAAACACCGATAATTTTGACGATGACCTGGTTTATACATCTTGAAGATAAAATTCTTGGCCCCTTTCCCACAGATCAAATCTTGCGTGACCTCAAGTCCGGTGAGATCGGTTACGGCGCCCATATTTGGTCTAAGGGACAAGTTGAGTGGACCCCCATTGCCGATTGGGAGAACAATCTTGATCATCTTTTAGCGATGAGTGGTGACCAGTCCCAGCAAAAGTGGCGACTACGTATGCCTAAAAAAGTGATTGAAAATTTAAACTTCGATCAAGTTATCCTAGAACTTAAAAAACAAGAAAACTTTAGCCGTATTGCCGTCAGCCCCCAAGCCCAAGAAAAATGGACACCGATCTATTCGTCCTACGCTTTTATGGAAGCTCTTAATCTTTCGCGCCGAAATTTTTTACGTGCCCCACTGATGGGTTTAGCAAAAATCACCAAAGATGGATCGCGTTTTAGTTATGTGGTCAGAACCGCTACTCTCGGGCAAGGTGGTATGGGTGTTTACGGTCTTGGTGCCCATTTTGAAGTGGGTACCCAAGTCGTTTTAAGAATTGAAAGTGAAGATTTAAAAGTTCCTATCCACGTCAATGCGACTGTCGTTTACAATACCGATCAAGGTTTTGTGGGACTACGCTTTGGAGATTTAACGGCCGAGAATTTGACTATCGTGGTGGATTATCTGAGACGCTTTCAAGGTTCAGATGAGTTTGAGTTGAAGGCTTCATAAATTTTTGCTAATATAATTTAAGGATTAAAAAAAGAGCCATCGTCTCTTTTTTTTTCTAGCTATTTGTTTAGTAATTACTCTGTGACGTTTTCAGTGAGTTGCTCTTCCATAACAGTCTCAGACTGTGTGTTGCTACTTGGTCTTGTGAATACTGTTGTTTCAAGACAACGATAAAGATTTCCGTAGGGGTAGTAGCTTAAAGAGTTTTTGGTACGAACATCGGTGTCGAATCTTAAACGTCTATGGTTCGTTGGATTTTGATGATAAAAATTAAATGCGTTACCAAGGGTTGTGATTGAGCCATCTACTCTCACATAATTGTCCTGCTGATAGTTTTGATTCTCATTGACTGTTTGAGCCGATTCAAGAGCTTGAAGCCTTTGTGCGTTTTCTGCAGCAGTCTGAGTTTGCGATAATGTTGCTGTGGCTCCGCGGTAGATTTTAATTTCAGCTGGAATATTCTCAATTTTATCTTGATAGCCATTTGATAGCAATTCACTTCCCGTCTTAATATCAGCAGAAGTTTGCTCAATAACAATAACTTCAAATTTTGCAGGATCTGGTTTACTGGTAAAATGTTCGAGCTCGCAAATGATCCTTAAGTAATCATTAGCGGGAGCTTGTTCAACGGTTGCAATATCACCGACAGCATAAACAGTCAGAGAATAGAAAGAAGATGTTAATAATAGAGTTGTGAGTTTTGTAATGTATGACATGGTTGAATCCTCCAAAGGATGGTTATATGTGATTTACCAATACAAGATTAGTGCCAGTTGGCATAATTCTTAAACCCCTAATATCAATAGACTTTAGTAAAAATAATTGAAGCTTATTGAGGTCAAAATAGTACAATCTGGGCTTAATTTATAGTTCTGTCTAAATTATTTACAAAAAAATGAAAATATGGATTATTTAGTTTTTTTGTGGCTCCTGATTGTTTTTATTTTCTGCGACAAGCCTATTTCGAAGATCGAAGGATCACTTGTATCAATCTGAGAAATTCAGACAAAAAGTTCATTTTATTTAACTTATTACCTTATAATAATATTCAATACGGGGGATTTGATGAACATTCTAAAGTCTATCATTTCTATTTTCATTATTTTGAGCTTCTCCAGCGCTCAATCCTTTGATTTACAGGGCGTTATTCAACGGGGAAGAACTGCTTTTCAAAACGGTGCTACAATAGCCACCAATTATATTCATGATACTTTTGTATTTGACTCTGTTCCCATTGAACAACACAGAGTTAATACAATTAATGCTTTGAACCAAGTGCGCAATCAAAATTTAGAAATCATCAACAATCCCAATACTTTTCCAGCCCACAGAGACTTCGTAGTTCAAACTGAAAGTCAGAGATCAAATACATGCGCACCAGCACTACAACTCGAAGATGAGCTTAAAACTAAAATTGATGTCAACTGTAAACCTCTTTTTGTCAGACAAGAATGCACTAGAACCAGCAACACTATTAACGGTTTAGTATCTGATCTTGGTTTAACACCTGAGGAGGTCACACGTTCGACCCATAACGCGCAAAGAGCAGGTATTCTTGACGAACTCCGGGGCTTTCGAAAACGTATCTACTTAACCTTAAAAGATGAGATCAGGCCTCTCAACGATGAATGTACAAATTTGATGACGACTCATTTTAATGGAGATGCTTGCTTACAAACTTATAATGAAGTTGTGCCAAGATATACTCATGATATCTCGCAGCTCTGTACTGAAGAGGCTGTCAACGGTATGTTTGAACGATTTATTTCTCATATGAAATCTCAAGAAAGCCCTTTTTATGGTGTGTGGATGGTTCAAACCCAAAGACAAGCTGCTCGACAAACAGAATTCGAGATAGCTACCCTACTTATTCAAGTGGACGATGCCGTCAAAGCTTGGGAAGAGGCTGGACGAGCTCCATTAGCTCCCTTAATATCACCAAGGCCACAAGCCAGTCCCCGTGGGACACCGAAATGAAGTTAGTTCCATTATTTTTTGTTATTTTTATTTCTTATTCTTTCAGCTTTGCTGAAGAAATGGATATTTCTTTTATTTATCGATGTGATGATATGTACTGTAATGGTGGTGGCGCAGCTCCCAATGTTGAGGGTCTGAGAGATCGAGTGGGTGTTATAATTCCACCGGCGTCCGTTTCTGCCCCACAATTACCGCGGACAAGATTGATTTCTACGACAGCGCCTGCTCCTCCAAGAGTTGGCGGTGGTGGAACGCCTAACCCCACAGCGGGCGCAGGTCCTGTGAGTGATACGGGTGAGCAAGGTGGGCAACAAGAAAATGTGCAGGCCAGTTCTGCCAATGGACAAGGCCCAGCAGGCAGTATGGGTGGCAGTGGTGGTGTTGGATCGGGTTATAGTTCTCCGACAATGCCTGGCGGGGGCACCAGTCCTAATGTCAAAGGTGGACTTCTTTATGCTGATGATGAACCCAGTGAAATTTCAGCGGGACAAGGTGTTAGTGGTTCGACACCAGCCTTTCAAGCAGCGGCTCAACCTAAAGTTGATCCTGTTTCACAAAATAGAAATAATAGTGCTGACCCTGCCAGTGGTGGTAGCGGTCCTGCAGCTAGCGGCCTAGCCCCTTCGGCTTTATCGCTGCTTAATGGTGGAGGCGGCGGTGGCGGATCGCGCGGTGGTGCTCCAGCGGCCGGAGAAAGTTTTCTCAGTCGACTGGCAAAAGCTGTTGGTGCAGATCAATTCTTTTCAAGCCCAAAAGGATCATCCGGTGGATCATCATCGTTAGCAAAACGGGGGAATACGGCCGGTCAACCGGGTCAAGCCCTTCCGGCGACCCAAGCGTTGATGGATCCCAAAGATATATTAAAAGCCAATTATGATCGGTATCGACGAGGACTGGCGAGCCAACTTGAGTTTGGCAGTTCACAGTCTTTTTTATTTCAAAGTATGTGTCAGCATTATTTGACCTATGCTCACAGAAATCGAATTCCTAAAAACGATAGTCCTTGTCCAAGAAACTAATCTTTTTAAAAAATAAATAATCTGTCTATCTGCTAAGGATAATTCACGTTGGGGAAATAGGTTCTTCTGATGGCTGCTGCACTAGGATTTGTATTGTCTAGTATGTATGTCCCACCAACATCCGTCAAAATATCAGTAAAATCTCGAAAATCATTACAGCTAGTATCATTTGGAAAACTTGCGTAATCACAGTTCACACCTTCAATGCCCTGCTGATGGGGATTGTAAGTCACACCTTGACTTGAAGCATAAGCTAAAAAATCAACAGCAGTGTTCCATTCTCTAATGTAGACTCGGATTTGGTGTTTGATTTCCCAACCACTATCAAGACAACTAAAAATAAAAGAATCGTTACCAAATGGGACATACGAACCATCTAAGTCATCAATAGGTTCAACGGCATAAGGTCGGTTGGAGGTTGCCGGGTCGACGTAACCTGAATGTAAATGGGGATCACCTGCTACTTCATAAAAACTGGCGTATTCAGAAAAACGTGAGCCAAAAAATTGTGCGGGAGACTTTAGCTCGACGGCACCATTGAGTCCTATTGTACCGCCGGTAGCGGTTTTAGGTACAGGCAATATTAGTCCACGAGGATATCCAGCTTCGTTAAAGACAGTCCAATTGTTTTTTGCAGACCCACCAATACAATTAGTTACGGACCCGCCCCAAGTTGAGTCTGTGACTGTCGTTGTAATTCCACCAGCACCATCATTACTGACGATAGTGAGATCATATTCGCCAAAACAACAGTTTTGTGAACCAACACCTGATCGATCATAGACGCAACTTGGACCAGACGGGTTAAGGACATCAGTGAGTTCAGGGTCTGCAGAACAAAGGCCTCCATCAGATGTACAATTTGTCACCGTAGGATTATCACTTGAGGTATCAACGTTGACTGTGATCGCTGATGGACCAGTACCCGGTGAATGATTCCAATACCAATGGGGTTCAATTCTAACTTGGTCACAAAGATTGGGTGGAGCATTGTACTGTATAGCAATATCGTAAAGATAAAGATCTCCTTCTAAAATATCAATAAAACAGTTCATGCGTTTGTTGGTGGTCTCTGCCGCATCAATAAAACAGTTTGTCCCGTAACCATCGTCGCTATTCACATACATGGTGTATTGATTACTGTTTGCAGTGATCCAAAAGCCAGAGCCTTCGATCTGTCCCACAGGGACTCCAGTGATTTGGCCGTCACCAATTTATGGAATGGTTGCTCCACCTGTTT
>CAYMBT010000117.1:0-8302 GCA_964388755.1 uncultured Pseudobdellovibrionaceae bacterium
GGGGTCTTTCATTTGTTCTTCTTGAAAGGGGCCAGATCCTTGTGGGGGTAGAGTGTCGTAGGAGCGGCGCCACTGAAAGACTTGTTCGTCACCATACTTGTCTCTGGTCTCTTGTTTATTAAGGCCTTGAAGGCCGCCATAATGTCTTTCGTTGAGTCTCCAATGCTTTTCGACGGGAAGCCATGGTTGGTGGATCTCCTCAAGCACGATCCAAAGGGTGCAAATGGCACGCTGTAAGTAGGATGTGTAGGCTCGGTCAAAAAGGATTTGGCTCTCTAGTAAACGTTGTCCTGCGATTTTAGCTTCTTTGCGGCCCAGCTCTGTAAGAGGGGTATCGACCCAGCCGGTAAAGCGGTTTTCAAGATTCCATTGGCTTTGACCATGTCGTAGCAAGACTAATTTTTGCATAAAGACCTCTCCCGAAAGTTTTTTAATTTAAACTTTTATAATTGTGTATTCATATTGCAGATAAGGGCATTTGTACAGAATCCAAAATACAAAAAATAAAAGAGCGAAAACAATCATGAATAAAGCACACTGCAATTTAAAGAACTGGGTCGATGAAAAAGGATAAAAAAAACACAAACAAACCACGGGATATAAAGATCATGAGAGAGGTAAAAAAGAAAGTTGAGTGAATAAGAAGTCAAAAAGATGGATGGAAAAAAAAATGGATAGTCGTAGAAGAGAACATGGGAAAATGTTTGTTTTAAGGTGACTCGCAGAACCTTAGTCACTGGCACTGAATCAGTTTGATGATTTGAATGTTTGAAGAGTTTTTTTAGGGAGTAAAAAAAAGAAATTAAAAAAGGCGATGATGTAGCTTCCTGCTACATTTCTTCATCCTAAAGCCCATCGCCCGTCCCACTTATAAGAGTAGGTTGGATTTTCGAACGAAACAAATTGTTATGCTTTGTTTCACTCTTTTTTGATGCGCTTTAGGTCCTAGGTCTAGTTAGCGACCCATCCGATTACGGCAAGATACTTCTGGTCTCTCTCTTAAACAGGCTTGGTATAGAGATTCAGTATCAAGACTACGATGATTCATGGCCCGTGGTTCTTCGTAAACACGACCCGAACGAGACGACGCTGGCGAGCGATCCGATGCACAAGCAGCCATAAGAATTCCTAGAACGGCGATTGGTAATAATTTAGACATACCTACTCCTTTAAATATCTTCTCTCTTATCGGCGAAAAAAAAATCGACATGAGTCTGAACATTCTGCTTTCTTTTAAGACATTAAATCTAGAGCAACGTCGGGTTAATTATGCCTTAAGGAGAGCTTGAATCATCGGTAACGATCAACTTCACAGGCTCTCTACTTAAGGGCAACCTCCCCTGTTTTTTATACTCAAAACCGGGGGTGTAAAAAAATCACAAGTTCTTTTATCAAACCATGGGTTGATCAGAATCCAAATTAGAGTTACAGACTTACAAAATTCACTCAATCTCATTCTATGCAGCGGGGTATTTAAAAGTGGCTGTTTGTAAAAACTGTCTCAGTCCATTAAAGAGCACCTATTGTTCGGAGTGCGGTCAAAAATCCACAACTCAAAGGCTGTCATTTTTTTTACTTTTATGGGATTTCGTCGCCAATCTTCTCAACACCGACCAAGGACTTTTAAGGACAATCAAAGACTTAACCCTTAGACCCCACCTGATGATTGATGAATATTTAAAAGGCAAGAGGCAACATTTTATGTCGGCCTCCAAGTTTGTTGTTCTTATGGTGATTCTATTCACAGTTCAGCTGACTTTTCTTGAACAAAATAAAGGCTTTTTTAAAAAACTTGTTTCTGAGGTGGATAAACTGTCTTTAGCTCAAGATAAAGACAAGTTTGCGATCTACAATGAAGAAGGAAAAAAAGGAATCCAACGCTTTAATAAAGAATTCAAAGAGGTCGAGCCAGAGAAAAAACTTGAGATTAAGTTTGATTTCTTTGGCGAAAAAGTTGATAAAAAAGTAACCCGTGGTGAGCTTTTTGACTTTATTAAAGTCATCATCCCCGCCTATCACAATTTTTTATTTGGTTACCTCAAATACTTTATTATTATTTGGATTCCCATTTTTTCATTTTTTTCTTATTTCTTTTTCTTTCGAGCCCCCTACAACTGGGCCGAACACCTTTGTTTTAATAGCTATGTTTTTGGTTACTATTTATTGATACTTAATGTTCTCTCCCCTTTTTACTGGAGCAAAACCTATGGCTCGGTTTCATTTAAAATAGGGCTCAGCTTAGGAACTATTTACCTTTTTGTCGTCTACAATCTCTTTTTTAAAGAGGTTCGTCGATCGGTTATTCGTTCTATTTTTTGTTTACCCATATCCATTGTCGCATATTTCTTTGTACTCTCCCTAATACTCAGTATGTTCATTGTAAAAGTCTTTGTAGATAATATTGATTTTCTATAGATTTTGTATTGGATCAAAATGAGACAGTTAAAGTGTATTTTCTTTCAGCTGTTCGCACCCATTTGTTAAAAAGAATATTTTTTAACTCGAAACGCAACTTCTCTGCTTCACAAACGTTCTTCATATAACAACTGATTTTTTATTATAAAGAGGCCAGGTATGTGTTGGACAAAACTAATAACAATTTCTCTAATTAACAATAGCATCAGGCCATTCTTGATATTAGTTATTTTAATTCTAATCTCAGGCTGCAGTAATATTTCTGGTGTATCAAGTTTAGAAAATAATGTGGTTTTACCCATTGATGATAATAACAATAGTCAACCCGAGATTCCGTTACAAGAAAAATTGAATTTTGAACAAGCCTCTAACTATTCAGCTCTTCAAAAAGGCATAGCTGTTATGGCTCAACAAAATGGAGTGGTCGTGTTTGAAGACTATCATGACGGTGGCAGTGAAAATACCGCTACACATTTGAACAGTGGTACAAAAGGGTTTTGGGGTCTTGTTATCGCTCGCATGATTCAAGAAGGATTACTGACAGGTTATAACCAAAAAGTTTCAGAAATATTAGTGGAATGGCGCGGAACTGCAAAACAATCCATCACCATTAGACAACTGATGCAGCTCTCATCTGGCCTCGCCAATGATATTGACAATTTACAAGGTCATGATCCAGATGCACCCGATCTTTATTTTCATGCTGTTAACAATGTCAATCTCGTTAGTCTTCCAGGAAGTCGTTTTTCTTATGGACCAGTTCACTTTTACGTTATGGGGGAAGTGATGTCTCGAGTCCTTGAGAAAGCAGGCGGAGAGTATAGAGATCCCCTTGATTATCTCAATAGAAAATTTCTTTCTAAAATTGGCATTGAGTACCATGATTGGCTTCGTGATGATGTGGGTCAGCCCCATATACCTAACGGGGCTATGTTAACTCCACGACAATGGATAAAGTGGGGACAGTTTTTATTACAAAAAGGACAGTGGAATGGCGAACAACTTGTTGACCCAACATTGTTTTCTGAACTTTTTCAGCCCTCACCAAACAACCCAGGTCATGGACTTTTTTTATGGCTCAATACTCCGGGCGGTTTTAGCCTTCTCCCTAGTATGGCTCCACCTGCGGGATCTTTGGGTGGCATGATCTATAACAACGGACTCACAGACATGTTTGCTTGTATGGGAGCTGGCAAAAATCGTCTCTACATCATACCATCAAAAAATTTAGTGATTCTTCGTCAGACTTTAGAAGAAGAGGATGAGTTCTCAGATCACGAATTTTTAAAATTGATTTTTGAATAAGAGCGAAAATAATAAGGTCGTCTTTTAAAACTCGAAGGGTCTAATTGGCATGCAGTGAAAGCCCTTTTGTAAAATAAAGAATAACTATTTCTTCTAAGATCCAAATATTGAATTTTTATTACTGTTTAAAAGTTTTGGATGGCGTATTCAACTTTAGATTGACCATCGACGTTGGCTGAGAGCTGTTTGACTTTATCGAGGTTAGCAAGAAGACCTTTCATATTAGCTGTCTGAATAGACAGACCCGGACGAGCGTTGATTTCGAGCAGCAATGGGCCCCTCACTTCATCAAGGACAATGTCCACACCCAGATAGCCCATGCCTGTCATATCAAAACATTTCACTGCCATATGAAGAACTTTATTCCAAAATGGAATTTGCAGGGTCGAAAACTCTTGATCAGTGTCGGGATGAAATTTAATTTTTTTGTTTTTCCAAATGGCATTGTTCACTCGGCCAGTAGAAAGCTCAACACCGCATCCAATAGCCCCTTGGTGAAGATTGGCCCGTCCACGCGATAGGCTTGTTGGACAACGAAGCATGGCCATCACTGGATAGCCTTTAAAAACAATCACCCTGATATCAGGAATGCCCTTGTATGAAAATCGTAAAAGCTCGGTGTGGGGATTGAGTTTCTCTTGGATAATTGCAGAATCCGGTGAACCGTTAAGAGAATACATGCCGCTGAGGATATCCGAAATAAAGTGTTCGATATCTTTTTTTGAAAACTCACCCTTTGAAGTTTGAAAGACCCATTGATCCGGAGGATCATCCCAATTCACTTGATTGATGATCAGGATTCCATTTCCCATGGCGCCACGGCTGGGTTTAATCACAAAGTCTGGATACTGACTAAGATGTTCCTTGATTTTTTTGAGCTGCCCATAACTATCGATATGCCAATAAAGAGTGGGGGTCGGAATATTGTGTTTTAAACTTAGCTCGTAGGTTTTTATTTTACTATCAACCAGCGGGTACAGTTTTCGGGGGTTGAAAGGCAAAATAAACTCACCAATTCTTCGATTGATTCCAAGAATGCCCGAGTTTTTTAATTTATTAAACATGGGGCCCTTCTGTGAGCTCTTTGAATCTCATAATTTCAGTTAGACGGTATCCTTTGTAGCTTCCAACAATAAAGTTAAGACCAATCACAGAAAAAAGAAGTTCTGGGTGATTAAACAAAGTCAGCTTTAGAATTTCGCTTTTAAAGATCAGATAACAAAAAATAGAGACAACAAAAGTACCAAAAAGAGTTTTTAAGGTACTTCGCATCCCCTCTTCAATAAAATTAACGCTGAATCTTTCAATAAAGACAGTGATAATAACGATGGGAAAGTAACTTAATGAACCTTTATCAGCTGACATAAAAAACTCTTGATAAAACACAACAGTAAAAATCATGTAACACAAAATAACGAGGGTGAGCAAAATCGATAACCTTGGAACAGCCAAAAGATAAAACTTATCAAGAAGAAATCTTTGTGCAAACCCAATAACAACTATCACAATAAAAAACAAAGAACCTATCATCAAAGAAGATTCAACAAAAAATAAACTGAGGAGAATAGGGGTGAAAATACCAAAACTGTTAATTCCGATCATATTTCGGCTGATCGAAAGAATGAGTGTTCCAATAGGGATCAGTAAAATGATATAAAAAAGTGATTGTTGAGACAAAGGAAGACCGTGAAGAGAAAGGTAAGAGAAAACTCGACTGACAGAGGCCAGTTTATTTTTATAAACTGCAGAGTCCACTTTATTCACCATTATAGGAGCTAAATTGATATAAATATTTTTATTAATAAAATTTTTACGAGCCACTTCTGCATCTTGATAAACAATGAAATGTCGAACGGGAACTTTCATAAAAGTGTTGTTAATAATATCAACCGGATACCAGTAATCCCCTAAAACAACTTCGGGCAAATAGTTTCTTTTCAGTGGATTGGTATGGGTTTTTAATGAGGGTGGATCATATTTATAAACCAAATTTATTCGAGCCGGAATTTTATTAATACGAGCCAAGTTTGTAAAGACCGTGGCTCTGACCCAGTCAGAACCCTCACCTAATGAAAGAGCCTCTTCGATATTGCCTATGCCAGAGTTGGTAAGAATCTCTTCGGTCACGTAGTAGTATATTTTTCGGATTTTTTCGAGGTTATCATCGCCGGGGCTAATAATTTTTTGGTTAAGTTCTTCGAGAAGTTTATAACTCTCATCTTTAATATCACGTCTTGAAGTGTATTTTTTTTTGATTTCATTTTTATCAGAAAAAACTTTTGTTCTGAGTTGCTTGCCCTGAGACGCCGGTCGGCGGGTAAAAGTAGCAAACACACTGATCTTACCAGGGTTATTAAGGTCACTGATGTCACCTCGAATGATATCGAGCGTTCGACTGCCATAACCCGGAGTCATGGTGTATTCGACTGGCGAAACCACTTCTTTAATATCGACTCTTTGATTATGCCAAGATGAAATCATGGGAAGACTTAAGACCCTATCTTTTTTATCTTCGAAGATAGGTTTTAAATCGTAAATCAGCTCTATGTTCCACTGATTCGAAGATGTTTGTGGGATAAAAGAGATTTTCTTGACCCCTACTTTATAAAAAATAACAAACAAGGGACCGGTGATGAGAAGTGACAGTAAAAAGATTCTAGTCCATTTCATGTTAATTTACTTTCCAAGCAATCGCGATTGAGAGACATCGACAACAAAGTTTCCGATCAGAAGATTTCGACCCACCAGAAACTTGTACTTCATGTGCTCACGGTCTGTCAGGTTCACTTTGATATCATGATCTTGATTGCCGATCTTTATTTTCATATTCACCACATAACGTTTTTCCATTCCGCCAGTGGCACTTTTGATCCGGGCACTTTTAATCACTTCTTTAAGGAGAACGTAGGGTTTATTTTCCTCGTCGAAAGTTTCAAATTGGACATATTTTTTTCCATCAAGAAGTTTTTCTTCGATTTTAACAGCATGGATCGAAGAGGTCGCAGCCCCAGAATCCACCCGAGCTTTAACCCGGATATTTTGAGAACTCACTGTCACCCATTCGACTCGACCTAAAACCACTCGACCAGAGGCGACTTTTTTGGCTTTATTTTGTTTATCCTGAACCTCTTGTGGGACGTAGTTAAGGCCTTGAACCTTTGGCAACACTTCTTCGCGAATAAAAAGCTTTAAATCTTGCTTCATATCCTCGTTGGATTGAGCAATCAGTTCTTTGATTTTCTCTTCTTGCATTTTTTTTTCTTCAAGTTCAACCGCGGGGTCTGTGTGCGCACAAGAGACAGCACTCAAAACCAAGAAAATGAAAAGTGCACCGCTAAAAAATCGAAATTTTTTAAGAGCTTGAACTGAAAATGATCCCATGAATTTCCCTTAAAGATAGATGTTTTCAAAGTTAATAGTGCTGAATTTATTATGCCCTAAATGTTAACTCTTTTTCGGGGTTCTATCTAACATTATTAATACTTTTTTCATCTCTTTTTTATTTTTTTACTGACAAAACCAAGAACATTTACAAAACAACATCTCAATGAATCCATTCAAGCAAAAAACACTGAAACCCAGTCGTAAAAAACCAAAATAGGATTGGAATGAGGCCCATTTTGGGTCCAGTCTATTGATAAATTTTCACGGTTAAAGAGATCGACAAGAGTCGTAATTTTGCTGCTGATCTTTTTTGCAGTCTAAATTGTCACTGGCTTTTTTGCACTTCCAGCGCCACTTCTGCGCCGGCTCACATTTTTTTTGCAGCCCCGACTCTAAAGAAGCCAACTGCCGCTGCCTCTGAGGAATCACCAACTCAACTTTCAGTGACTCTTTCTTCTCAAGAAAACCCTTCTTCACAAGTACAGGCAAAGAAAAAACACCCATCGATAGCAAAAATACTAAAACCTGACTCTTAAGCTCTGAACCCATAAATCTTTATCGGCAAAGAACCCAAATCCCTCAACTTAGGGCCCGACAAAAGTCCAAGTTAGGATTATACCTGAATACCGTAGACCAGTTAACCGTAGACAGAATACCGTTATTCTCCCCGTCTACCGTGAACCGTTAACCGATATCACTAAATACAGAATTGAGTGAGTATGCTGTGGCCAGTTAACTAAACCGCAAATACAGTTTTATGTTCATCGTACAGTGGACAAGTGTCCCTGATAATGTATTCATCAGTGCCCTGAAGACAGTATCCATTGAGTACGTAATAATCAGTACAGCATCCTGAGTACAGAGCCATTATCATTGAACATTTATCATATGAGAAAAGAAAGCCTTTATAAAGTTGGAACAAAAACCGTCTTTAAATAATTAAATTTTTGTACAAAAAACGAGTCAAATAAAACTCAATTAAGAATATTAATTTTATCGCAAAGGACAAAGCCTAAAGTTTCTAATCCCCGTCTGAGCTTGTTTTATTTTCTAGTTTCTTAATTTGTATTGTCATGTAATTTGAGAACCTCTGGAGAGCGGACGCGCTCGCCGCAGGCGACTCCAGCGAGGGCAGGAGCCCGAGTTCTCAAAACATAAGAATCGCTTCAAAAAATAACTAAAAAACGTAAAGAACCCC
>CAYMBT010000118.1:0-1455 GCA_964388755.1 uncultured Pseudobdellovibrionaceae bacterium
GGTTCTAAGTGCCGGCATGTATTGTTCGGGTACGCCTTTTTTGAAGCGATCAAATAAGAAAAAGTCAGACTTTTGTTTTTTATGGGTAAAAACTTTTCTAGATTTTCAAACCAATCGGGTTGGGTCCAATAAGCGCGGTCATGACACCAGTCTTTTGGACTTTGAGTGAGTGGGCAAAGGTCATGGTGGGGGCAAGGGGCAATAATATGATAATTTTTTTCTAACGAGAGAGTTCTTACTTTTTGTAAACTCTCAAAAGTCATTTTTGTTGAGGGTTCAATAATAATAAAATGTTCAGCCGATCCAATGAAGGCGGGGACCTGAGCCAGTTCATTCAGGGTATAAGAAGCCACAACTAATGTTTGTGGGTTGAACTTCACCATTTCTTTTTGGGTAAAGCTCATATCGATATTTTGGCGAGGTTGATCCATAAAGTATTTACCAACATCAACGCTATCAAAACCTGTGAATTTACGAATTTGTGGCAGTTGATGATTCATGATCGCTTTACTCAAGGTTCCTGGGCCACAGCCATAATCATAAATTTCTTCAATAGAATTAAACAAATTCCAAGCCAGGGCTTCGTCGATCACCTTAAGGCAGCGTATGTAATTGAGCGGAAAAAAATAGGCCAAATAGGCGGCGTGAAGACCGGGATCATTCCACTGAGTCACAGATGTTTGGCTTTGATAAAGCTCAGAGGATTTTAAAATCTGTGGAGCTAGTTCGCGCGGGCGAGAGAGGCTAAAGCCCAATGGGCGAAGATGTCTTTCGATCCATGGGTTCATGTCAGAAGGAAGCTGGTATTTGATCACTTGGTATTCATAGGAGAGCTTCTGCGCCAAGTCAACTTATGGGTGATTGGGATTTCTTATTTTATCCCTCTATTCAAATCAACTTTTTCTTGTGTTATAAAAAGGAAATTTCATCCTCAAAGGAGCAGTGAAACATGTCTGAGTTAAAAGTAGGAAAAAAGGTACCGGCCTTTAAAGCCCTTGCCACCAGTGATCAAAAAGTTCAGCTCTCGACACTGAAAGGAAAGAAGGTTGTGCTCTTTTTTTACCCTAAAGACAATACCCCTGGCTGCACAATGGAAGGCGAAGACTTTAGGGATCAATATAAGACTTTTAAAAAAATGGGAGCAGAAGTTTTTGGAATTTCGCGAGACACTTTGTCCTCCCACGAAAAATTTAAAGATAAATTTAATTTTCCTTTTGAGCTGATTTCTGACAGCGAAGAAGAACTTTGTCAGATCTTTGATGTGATTAAAGATAAGAATATGTATGGCAAAAAAGTCAGAGGCATTGAGAGAAGCACCTTTATTATTGATGAAGCCGGAAAACTGGTCAAAGAATGGCGCAAAGTTAAAGTGGATGGTCATGTGGATGAGGTTTTAAAAACAATCAAAGAGCTTTCGTGAAGCTGATTGATCTTAGTCCAGAGATCTCTTCGTCT
>CAYMBT010000118.1:1465-8291 GCA_964388755.1 uncultured Pseudobdellovibrionaceae bacterium
GGTTTGGCCCGGTGACACCGCTTTTTCAAGAGAAGTTTTAATGGATACTGATCATGGTGATCATATCGGTCTTTCAAAAATCACGACCACCCTGCATTTAGGGGCTCATACAGATGCCCCTAATCACTATAGAGCCAAGGCTTCTGGGATTTCTGAGAGATCATTGAATTTTTACTACGGTCCTTGCCAGGTCATTGAAGTCAGTACTCCTTCAAGCCAAAGAATTCAGTGGCAAGACCTAAAAACACAAGACATTAAAGCCCCCAGAGTTTTGTTTAAATCCTTGTCTTTCCCCAATCCCAATCGATGGAATGAAGATTTTTGTTCTCTGTCCCCTGAACTGATTGATGAACTGGCAAAAAGACATGTGATCTTGGTGGGCATTGATACTCCGTCGGTGGATCCTTTTGCGAGTAAAGCTTTAGAGTCCCACCAACAGATTTTTAAGTACAATATGGCTATTTTAGAGGGCATTGTTCTGACTGACGTTGCTCAAGGGCTCTATACACTTTCTGCTTTTCCCCTTAAACTTAAAGGGGCCGATGCTTCTCCGGTTCGAGCTGTTTTGATTAGCCCATGACATTTTAATTGGGTTTAGCTATAATCAGACCTTTGAATCTAACCATTTAAGGGTGACCTATGAAACCGACCTCTCTTTTAACATTAATCATTGCTCTTATCCTGACCGGTTGTGCTACTGAATCTGAAAACCCATCATGGGCCGATGGAATGCGTGGGATGTCTAAGGCTTTTGAAGATCTTATGCCTTATATCTACAACAAGAGTCGATTTTCTGATCCCAATAATAAAATGTTTATCAAAACAAAACTCAATCAACTGAACCATCATTCCCACTCACTGGATCAGCATGTGGCCTCGGGCCTATCCGGAGATGATCCATTATTTAAAGTGGGCCTTAAAGGCCTAAGAAGAAATATCAATCGAGCTTCAGACAGTTATTTTGTTGAAAGTTATGATTACTCGCAATTGATTTTACAAAGCAGTGTTAATTATTGTGTTGAGTGCCATACACGCACGAACAGGGGGCGAAGTTTTGTCTTTTATGATGGATTTGCAAAAGACCCAGCCCTTAAAATTGAAAAAATAGATTTTGCAAAAGTTCAGGTGGCCACTCGCCAATTCACCCAAGCCCTTGAGACTTTACAAACTTACATCGAGGATGGAAAAACCAAGAGTGATGATGCATTTTCAGCATTAGAGTTCATGTTGACCATTGCTATTCGCAATCAGAACTCACTGGATGAAGCTGTCAAAATTATTGATCAAAATATGAAGGTCCCCCATTTTAAAAATCAGTTGGAGGCCCTTAAAATTTGGAAAAGTTATTTGAGCCCTTTTTTAAAATCTAAAAAAACTCTGAGTTTAGAGCAAGCGCTCCTTAAAAATAATTCTAAACAAACCACAGAACAATCTTTTGCAGAGAGCGTTCATAAAAGTTTAATTCTTCATCAGGCACTCAGTGCAGTTAAAGAAGCTCCAAAAAGATCTGAAATCTTACTGGCCTTAGGCCAAATTTATGAAAATAATCAAAGTATTGGTTTTTGGGAATTGCCGGATCATTATTATGAAGCTTGTATCAGAGAAAACCCTTACACAGACATGGCTAAAAAATGTTACTTCACCCTCGAAGCTCGCTTAAGATCAAGCTACGGCCTTAAAGGACTAGAGTCTCTACCACGCCTTGATCAAGGCCATCTTTTGAACCTTAAACCTCTTACCATCAAGCAAACTAAAACCGGCGCTGGCGGCGGCGACCGCTTCTAGGTGCCAGGCCCTGTTTGCGGACACGGCGAATCAAAACCCAATCATAGAACATAAGCCCACCACGATTGGGGTGGGTTTTGATTCGGTGTGTCCGCAAACAGGGCCTGGCACTTAATAGTGGAAGGTGAGTTTTTGGGCCAGGGATTTGGGGAGTTTAGGGAGAGCGGATTTAGGCAGAAAGAAGGTTGCAAGGTTGTTGAGATCTTGGAAGATCTTGTGTTTGTCGCTGGCAGCTTTTAGGTACTGGTGACCCGATGAACCGCCGGTCCCCATTTTGATTCCGATCATTCGGTGAACCATTAGGGCGTGGCGCTGGCGCCACTGGGTGAAGTTCTCGTCGATGGTTTGAAGGTTTTGCATCAGGTGAAATGGCAGCTGTAAAATCGGTTCGTCGCGATAGAGGTAAATAAAAAGGGCGGCTTGCAGAGCTTTGTGGGAAAGGCGCCAAGAGCCACTTTCTTTAAGTTGTTTAAAAGTGTTTTCATCAAAAATAGATTCAAAACTTTTTTCCATGACATCAATGTTTTTGAGATTTTGCTCTTTAATACTGGCTTCCACGTTAAGGGCCGCCACAGCTTGTCGATTGTTCTCGATCCTCTTTGAAACCGCTTTTCTGTAGGTTTGCCAAAAGTCGTACTGATCGCTGACTAAAAATGGCGTGCGCTCAAGCCACTTCTCGAGAAGATCAAAAAGGGATTTGCTGGTTTCACTTTTTTGGGCCTGATCATGATCTTTTTTGGCTAAAGAGTTTTTATAATCTTGATTGTTATAGGTCAGTCTTTGATCGAGTCCCAATTTGTTTTCAATCAAACGAAATTGTCCACTTTGAAAGCCAGAGGCTGGGTAAAGATAATCTCTGAACTCTAGAAAATCCATGGGTGTCATGGTCTCTAAAACATCCACTTGGTTGATCAGTATTTTTTGGATTTCAACAATACGGTTTAAACGATTGTTGATCGTCAGCATATGCCTTTCATCCACTTGATCGTGGCCAAAGATTTCAAGGGCTGAGTCCAGTTCAAAAAGAATTTGTTTGAACCAAAGTTCGTAGGTTTGATGGATGATGATAAAAAGCATTTCATCATGGGCCATGGTGCCAAACTGTTCTGACCGGGGGGATTGAAGTTGGGTCAAGTCAGTGACTTTAAGGTAATCCGAGTAGTGTATGGGTGGGTAGGTGCTCATAGAATTGCTATCCTTTTTAAAAATAATTTTTAATTTAAAAGCTCTCTCATTCGCAAAATAAACCTATTAATTTCATCTTCGGTGGTTTGAAAACTTGTCATTAAGCGGGCTTCAAAAGTTTTCTCATTCCAAATATAAAAGAAAAAATCTTTTTTTAAAGTTTTAATAATGGCCTCGGGCATTTGGCAAAAGACAGCATTACTTTGTGTGGGTTGAGTGATTTGAATTTGCGGAATTTCTTTAAGCTTTAAATGAAGAAGGCTCGCCATTTGATTTTCGTGATCGGCAATTTCTTTATGAAGTGGGGTATCAAGATATTTAATAAAGGGAGCCGTTAAAAATCTGGTTTTTGCCGGAAGTTGTAAACTTTGTTTTCTGAGGTGTCGTAAACTCTTTTTGAGATGGGGGTTACGAACAATGACAAACTCACCCAGCATCAAACCATTTTTGGCCCCGCCAAAAGAAATAAGATCAAAGTAACGGGAGAGATCAATCAGTTCACACTGAAGGTGGCTTGCGGCATTAGCAAGCCTCGCCCCGTCCATATGAAGTAAGAGACCAAAAGAATCACAAATTTTCCGGGCTCTTTGAAGCTCTAAAAAACTGTAAGTCGTGCCGTACTCGGTGGGTTGGGTGAGTGAGATCATTTTGACTTGTGAGAAGTGCTGATCACCCCGCCGGATCAAATGATTTTCCACTTCATCAAAATCGATTTTACCCTGGATGGTTTTAAGTGGAATCAGTTTGACTCCCGCTATTTTTTCGGGCGCTCCGCACTCGTCGATATTGAGATGGGAACTCTCTGCCACAAGGACAGACTCATAGCTTTCAAGACCCATCTGTAAACAGATGACGTTGGCAGCAGTGCCATTAAAAACTAGGGCTGAATCAAGAGCATCAAACTGAGTCTTAATTATTTTTTTAAGCTGCTGGCTCCATTCATCTTGTTCATAGCTTGGAGCATAGCCTTGATTGGCTTCGATCATGGCTTCAAGAATTTGCGGGTGAATGCCAGAGTGATTATCACTGCCAAAGCTCACAAGACTCATTGCAAGGGGCCTAAAAACTGATGGATTAGAAGGCTAGCAAGCTTGACCGTGCGTTCATCCAGATCCAGTGGGGGAGAGACTTCGTAAATCCCTAAGACTTTCACATCAAGGCGAGAGTAAAGAACATTAAGAAGTGGTAAAAGATCATTGGGGGAAAAACCAGTGGGCCAAGCTTGGCTCGCACCCATGGCAAAGGCTGTGGAGAAGCAATCAATATCAATACTGATGTAGGTGGGACGTTTTGTGGTTAACACTTCACTTAAAGTATAAAGAATGGATTTTAATAAACTCTCGCCACCCATCACCAAATCTTCGTAAAAAAGAATGTGGGCGCCTTTTTTTTGTGCCCACTCGATGTGGGCAGAACTATTGCACTGTCTTTGAATTCCGATCTCATAAAAATCAAAGGCTGGTAAAGTGTCATCGGTTAAAAGCCGGTAAAAGGGTGTGCCACTTGAAAGTCCAAGCTCTGTGGACCTGACATCCAGATGGGCATCAAAGTTGAGGATCAGTGGTTTTTTAGTGCTTTCTTTGTGGGCCAGTAAAAAGCCAGCTCCATCGGGATAGCCGTAATCATGTCCACCACCGACACCAATCCAACAATGTCCTTGGGACAAAGCTTCATGGACAGTGTTTTTGAGAGCGGTGTGACGCTCTTCTAGACTCATGTTGTTTTTTAAATTTCCAAAATCACAAAGGTTCAGTGGATTTTTATGAAATGAACTCAGAGATGTTTTATAAAGCCTTGATCTAATTGCATCTGGAGCAAGTCGAGCACCCACTCGACCCTGATTGATTTTAATACCTTCATCATCAGGGTAGCCAGCGAGTATAAAATCATCTTTTTTTAAAGACGATATTGAGTAGGGTCTAACAGCTTCTCCGAGGCGTGGATCGTTCTTTTTTTCTGATCGAAAAAAAAGATGGGGATCAGCGGGGGAGAAATGTTCAGACCCTAACACTAATTATCCTAAGTTCTTGTTAGCAAAATCCCAGTTAACAAGATTCCAGAAAGCTGTCAGGTAATTAGGACGAGCATTACGATAATCGATATAGTAAGCGTGCTCCCAAACATCACAAGTCAAAATTGGTTTTTGGCCTTTAGTGATGGGGCAAGCCGCGTTGCTGGTTTGCTCAATAGAAAGTGTTCCGTCAGCATTTTTTACAAGCCATGTCCAACCACTGCCAAAAAGTGTGGTGGCCGAAGTGTTAAACTTCTCTTTAAAAGCATCAAAAGATCCAAACTGTTTATTGATGGCGTCCGCAATGGGGCCTGTGGGTGTACCGCCACCTTTGGGGCTTAAAGAATTCCAGTAAAAGGTGTGGTTCCAAATCTGAGCAGCATTGTTAAAAATACCAGCGTCACTGGTTTTTACGATCTCTTCCAGAGATTTTTCGGCAAAGGCTGTTCCTTTAATCATGTCGTTGAGTTTAGTGACGTAGCCGGCGTGATGTTTACCGTAATGAAATTCTAATGTCTCAACAGACAAATGGGGTGCGAGAGAATCTTTTGCGTAGGGAAGGCTGGGTAGTTCGATAGCCATGAGGCGCTCCTTTGTGTCATCCCGGTCTTAAAGTACCAAAGACTAAAGACGGTGGGATAGGTCAGTTAAAATCAAAATATGCTGCAATTTACCAATGAATGACTAAGCTGTCGAGGCCAGTGGCGTTTACCAACTATCGACTCGACATATCATTATAGAAATGAGGCTCAAAAGCCTATGAAAGCTTATCAATACACCACAAAGCTAATTCACCAAGATGAATGTCCTCTTTGTATTTTTCAACATAGGGTTTGAGTGCAGTGATTTTTTGGTTTGCGATCACAATCATAGCATTTCGCTTAAGTCCTCTCCCCCCAGCGCGAGAAAGTGGGGAGTCTTTCAGATTTTTCATGAGGCTTTTGTTGGATTCTGTCAGAATCCAAATCAGCTCGTCCTCGGGGCTCTGAAAGGCCTTTGCTGAGACTTTTGTATTTTTAAGGTAAGGCTGATGCAGATCAACTTCATCTTGATCATGAAAATAATTTTCTGAAAGTTTATGGATTTTAAGATTCCAGGGACAAACAGTCTGGCAAATATCACAGCCAAAAAACCATTGACCCATTTTTTCTCGGATCTCGGGTGGGGGAATTTTTTTGCTCTCGATATTCCAGTAAGAAAGACATAAAGAGGCATCCAGTTTTTTGGGTTCAATGAGTGCTGATGTGGGGCAAGCATCCATACAAGCGGTGCAACTGCCACAGAAGTCCGGAATTTTTTTGGGGCTAGGTTGATCAAAACTAAGGCTTGTTAAGATTTCCCCAATAAAAAACAAACTTCCCTTTTTTGGATGAATTAGACAAGTGTTTTTGCCAATCCATCCCAAAGCCGCCTGTGCGCCGTAATCCCTTTCAAGCAATGGGACTGCGTCGGTAAACGCTTTAAAGCTCTCATGGGGAAATTCTTTTTTTAAGATTTCAATTGTGGCCTGCATTTTTTGATGAAACCAATGATGATAATCTTTATTGCGAGCATAATGGGCCACTTTTAGATTTTGAATCTTATTGTTTGAAGGCTCGGGCCAGGGAAAATAGCTCTGCTCAAATACGATGATCGATTTTATTTCAGGCCACATTAAAGCTGGATTTTCTCTGAGGTCTTTTTGCTCTCGCATATAAGACATGTCGGCATCCAAACCTTGATTCAACCAATCTTGATAATAGGAAAATGTCAGTGGTTTTTGAAGGGGGATGAGTTCAAAAGAAGCCAGTTCTTGATTTTTTAAACAGTTCTTAAGCCTCTCAGCAGCAGTCATGGACATCACCC
>CAYMBT010000119.1:0-3829 GCA_964388755.1 uncultured Pseudobdellovibrionaceae bacterium
TGGTAATTGGTAATTGGTAATTGGTAATTGGTAATTGGTAATTGGTAATTGGTAAGCAGAAATTTCGAAATTTGAATAAATTCGAATAAACTCTCTTTGAGAAGTGTTTTTTAAAGTAATAATTGCGGGTCATCTTACTTAATCGTTTTTTAATCCCCCCATGACTTGGCCTCCTTCAAGCGGATGCGTTTTCGCCCTTAGGGCGAAATGAAGGTTAGGCAGGAGCCGCGGACAAGTCATGGGGGGATTAAAAAACGATTAAGTAACGTGAGCCACAATAAGCATCTAGGATAAATTCCACAAAACCATGAAAGTCACATTTATGAAAATTGAGTAAATACAGAGGTTTGATGCTTCGAGTAAGACAGGTATTTTAAGAAGTTGAAAAATTTACCCACTTCAGGGACTATGCTCGGGGAATAAGCCCAGGGGTGGGGGAATATGGATATTCATAATTACGACGATACATTAAAATTAGCTCGTATGCTTTTTGAGAGAGGGGACATCATTGAGTCCGCTCGACTACTTGAAGCCAATTACGAAAACTACAAAACTAAAAGTACAGATCTTTATCTAGAGTGTACCAATTATCTTCTCAGAGCCTACGCAGAGTTGCAGGATGGGGCAAAAATTGAAGAGCTTAAAACTAAGCTCAATCAATGGGCCCTTGAAAAAGGTGAACTTACACCACGCACATATTACACGTTGGCTCTTTGTGAATCGCAAAATGGTCATTACGAAAAGTCTTTAGAGCTTTGTCGCAAGTCTCTAACTTTAGCTTTAGATCGCAATCAAAAAGCAGACATTTGTTATGCTATTACGGGACTTGCGATCAGTTACTATCAGTTGGATCGTTTGCACGATGCTCTTAAAGAAATTTATAATTTACAAATTTTCTTTGATGCGATGGCGATGCCAAAACTTCAAATCACATCATTAATTGTGAATGCCCATATTTATCGTAAATTGGGTAAACACGATCAAGCCATTGATGCTCTTTGGAGTTGTTACGAAATGGTCAAAGATGAAAAAGATCTTTATACCCATTTCACACTTTTGTATGGCTTAGGTCTGACCTATAAAGAAAGTGGTGATCTTGAAAAAGCGCGCACTTATCTAGAGCTTGGTGTTCGCTCGATTGATGGCAAAAACATGAAGCGCCTGTCGATGTTACTGAATGACCTTTTAGCTGAAGTTAAAAAATCATCTAAAAGTCCTTATGACATGACTTACGATGTTCATTCTCATTCCATCTTCGAAAAGACTAAGGGTAAAATTGATTTTAAAAATCAGTTTATTCTTCTCGAAATGCTTAAGCTTTTCTTGGCCCATCCAGGCCGAGTGTTTTCTAAAGAAGAGCTGATCGAAACCGTCTGGAAGCAAAGTTATAATCCATCAGTCCATGATAATAAAATTTATGTGACCATCAAAAGGCTCAGAAAATTGGTTGAGCCTGATTATAATAAGCCCAAATATATTTTTCTGGCGAAAAATGGTTACTACATGACTAAAGATATTAAAATACAAGTTCGTGGTACTGACTCACTATTTAGAGAGGAGACGTTGTGATGCGCCTCAAGTTGTTGTTTGTTGTTCTTCTCGTTTGTCTTCATATCAGCTCGGCTTTTGCCTACATTAATTTTGGTGGTGAAATCCCTTGGCCGCTCTCGAGCCAACATGTGGTGACCATGACCAATTCTCGTGGCCTCTGGAAGCTTGATAATAAAACTTCAAGCATGGTCTTTAACGTAGAAATTGTCAGTCGTGATAATGGTTACGACTGGATTAGAGTTTCAGAACTGGATCCAAAATCATACCGAGTGATTTCTTGGGGAGAAGGATTTTTTAGAACCTCAGATAACGAGGCTTCTGATCAATCCAGTTTTTCAGATATTTATTTGGACAAAGAGACTCCACAAGATCGCCATGGTCGATATATTTATATGTTCCCTAATGGTGATTTGTCTCAGCCACCTTACCTAATCCGTTTGGTCGAAGTTGAAACGCCTTTAGGTTATGTATTAGGTCTTTCGATTATAAATTTGGTTGAAAAAGATTATGAACATTATTTGGGTGTTCGACTTCATACTCAGCCACTCAATTGTGTGGAACATGAAAAGAATGAAGAGAATCTGAATTGCTTTTTACCCTAGTAATTTAGGGTATTTAGCGGATTTTACTGGAAATAAACATGGGGCTCGACAAGCTTGGGCTTTTCCACTATAACCATGTCCTATTCTTAATAGGGCCTTAGCTCAGTTGGTAGAGCGCCACCCTTACAAGGTGGATGTCATCGGTTCGAACCCGGTAGGCCCTACCACTTTTTTCTTGAAAGGTGGTCACAGATGAAAAATCTTTTTTTAACTTTACCCGAAGATCGAGATGCAAAGTGGGAAGAGCTTTTTTTTAAAGGCATCGTTGATGCTCAATTTACATTTCTGAGTGAAACTCCCATCGAGGGCCCCGACGGAATGGCCTATCTTGCGGTTGAAGTGGCAGACAGCGATGGAGAGCCCGCGCAAAATGTCTTTAAGTGGTTAGGCGAAAAAGGTGTGGGACTAGTGATTAATCCTGGTCAGCAAAACCCCGATTACGTTTTTTCTTATGGCATGATTTGGAATTTTCTCACCAATGGCGAATTTATGACGGCCCAAGAGGCTCCTTTAGCCCAAGGCGAAATCGAGATGAAACCCGGTCAAGAGATGATGGCTGGAACACCCAGTGAAACCTATTGGCCACTTCATGCTCGAAAAATCTTTAAGGAATTTTTGCGGGATCAAGGCGTACATAATCCCCGTATTGTTATGCTTTCTCAGGATTCAAAAAATTATGATCTTTGTTTTTCGTTAGAATCTCTGGGCAATCCACCCCAAGAAGAATGGCAGGGTTTGCTTCAGGCTTTCTCGTGGTTCTTTCCGCTGCACTATTCATTCTCAATCATTAGTGAAGATATGATTCAGGGGATAGAGTTTATTTCGATTTAAAGATTTTTTGGGGGAGGTTTTTTTTGATCAAAAATATTTTTTTGATTCTCCTTATACTACCCTGTGTTTTGTCTTGTCGAAAATCCAGTGAAAATGAAGTTTGGATTTATACATCACTCTATAAAGATACCATCGCTGATCTAAAACCTCGATTAGAAGCCGACTTTCCAGAACTGCAATTTTATTTTTACCAAGCAGGATCTGAAGAGATAGCTTCTAAAGTCAATGCAGAGATTCTGGCCGGTGGCACGATGGCTGACATCATTATATCATCTGATCGTTTTTGGCATGAAGAAATGGCCCAAGAAAATTATCTTGAAAAGTATAATCCCAAAGGTCACGAAAAAATCCCCAGTAGCTATAAAAATAATCAGGGTTACTATCAAAGCTACAGTCTTCCTGTCATGGTTCTTTCTTATAATAAAAAAATGATTAAAGAAACGGATGCACCACAGACTTATAAAGAGTTGGTAGAGCCTCGTTGGCTAAAAAAGTTTACAACAGGAAGCCCACTGGCCTCCGGAACTAACTTTACCAGCATTGCTTTTTTAATGAAGGCCTACGGTCCTGATTTTTTTAATCTATTGCAAAAAAATGGCACCCTCAGCGAAGGTGGCAACAGTTCAGTCATCCGCAGAATCCAAAATCAAGAGCGCCCAGTGGGTTGGGTGCTGCTTGAAAATTTATTACGATTTCAAGATAAAGAAACGGATTTTGCCATCGTTTATCCCAAAGATGGAGTCATTGTTCATAATAATGTTCTTTCTGTAATTAAAAAAAAAGAATCTCGCAAACATGTTCTTAAAGTGGTGGATTGGCTTTTCAATGATAAGGGCCAGTCTGTT
>CAYMBT010000119.1:3839-7329 GCA_964388755.1 uncultured Pseudobdellovibrionaceae bacterium
TGACACGGTCTTTTATGTATTCGCCCTACCCAGATTTCGACCCACCCGTAGGCGCTCCACCTTTTAAGGAACTAAAAACTGGTGAGTTTCAATGGTCACAAAGTTTTGTGGATTCAACAGTCAGGGACCGTGAAACTTTAAAAGAGAAAATGGCTGAGGCACTGTTTCACTAATATGATTTTCCAAAGAAACTTTAGATCTTATTTAAAAAATCAACAGGACTTAGGCCAAAAAATAATTCTTTTGATCGGTATTACTCTTTTGCTTTTGATCTGTGTATATCCATTAGCCAACTTATTTTTAAAGGCATTATTTCCTAAAGGTGAATTCTCTTTACGTTATTTTGAAGCCATTCTGAATCACAAAGGGACTCTAAAGGCCTTTCAAAATTCAATCTTTGTGTCATTGGCAGTAGCCACATTAAGTATTGTCATTGCTCTTCCTTTGGCCTGGCTTTTTTCAAGAACCGATTTGCCTTACAAAAATAAATTTCGTTCGTGGTTTTGTTTACCTTATGCCATCCCACCTTATATTGGTGCTATGGCATGGATTTATTTAGCGAACCCGCAAAACGGTTATCTGAATCAGCTCAGCGGCTCAGCATTTTTTAATATTTATTCTTATTTTGGTTTAATTTGGGTAGAAACCACATTTTTGTACACCTTTGTTTTATTAAGCTCTTTGTCCTTTCTTGATCGTATAGATCCTTCTCTCGAAGAGGCAGCGCGCCTGTCAGGTGCTGGGCCGTTAAAAGTTTTTGTTAAAATCACTTTGCCACTGATGAGATCATCACTTTTAAGCTCCTTTGTTCTTGTGATGCTTGCCACATTAGCCAGCTTTGGTGTCCCAGCCCTTATCGGAAGTCCTGCACGCATCTCTATGATGACCACCCAAATTTATACATTTCAAAAAATGGGGAGCATGAATGGCATATTTCAGGCGGTGGCTTTGTCAGCCCTTCTTTTATTAATCTCTTTTTTTCTCTTATATATTCAAGAATACTTGAGTCGAAACAAAAGTTTTCAAATGGTCTCTGGTAAAGCTAAGCAACTGAGCCTGGTTGAACTCAAGAGATTAAAAACTCCATTTCTTTTATTCACTTTTTTTTCTCTCTTTGTTTTATTTATTTTACCAATACTTGCTCTGGCTTTGATGGCTTTCACTCAGAATTCAACTTCTTTAAAAGCCATTGAGTTTTCTTTGATTCATTTTAATAACGTTTTTTTTAAAATGGATGAGACCTATAGAGCCATGGGGAACTCTTTTTTTGTGGCGGCCATGGCTGCCACTCTAGCCACCTCTTTTGCTGTGGTGCTTTCTTTTTTTAAAACCAAAACTCGGCTTAAAGGTCGAAAATGGTTAGAGGTTCTATCTTCCCTTCCTTATTCGACACCAGGAACGGTGGTGGCTTTGGCACTGATCTTAAGTTTTAGTCGAAATTTTTTATTTGTATTTCCCTCTCTCTACAACACTCTGGCTATTTTATGGCTCGCTTATTTGGTGAAATATTTAAGCCTTTCTATGAAAACTTTAAGCGATGGGTATTCACAGATTGATAACTCTTTAGCAGAGGCCGCTCGAGTCTCTGGAGCCAATGGTGGGCAAACTTTTTTTAGAATATGGTTACCACTGCTTAAACCCTCACTGATTGCCAGTTGGTTTCTCGTATTTATGCCTGCGTTGAGTGAACTGACAATGACACTGCTACTCACTGGGCCCGGCATTGAAACACTAGGGACATTGATTTTTCAAATGCAAGAGTATGCCGATCCCACGGGTGGCTCATCGGCTTTGCTGGCATTAACGATTGTTATGATAGTGATTATGATCAACTTTTTGGTTAAAAAACTCTCTCAAGGGCGCTACGGTTTATAAAGGAATTTAGCATGAGTACAGTTCGTTTCGATAAGGTCAGTAAAAGTTTTGGCGTCACAGAGGTCCTTACAAACGTTTCTTTATCCATTGGTGAGGGTGAGTTTGTCAGCTTTCTTGGGCCGTCGGGCTGCGGAAAAACAACTCTGTTAAGAATTTTAGCCGGCCTTGAAAAGAATACCAAAGGACAAGTTTTTATAGATTCCGATCTAGTTTCTGACCCAGAGAATTTTAATTTTGTATCACCTGAAAAAAGAAAAGTGGGTATGGTGTTTCAATCCTATGCCGTATGGCCACACATGACCGTCTTTGAAAATGTAGCCTTTCCCTTAAGAATTGCAAAAATTAGTAATAATGAAATTCAAAAAATGGTTAAAGATATTTTAGATCTTGTGGAACTCTCTGGCCTTGAAGAAAGAATGCCCCATCAGCTCAGTGGTGGACAGCAACAAAGGGTCGCTTTGGCTCGAGGACTGGTGGCAAGGCCCCGAGTTTTACTTCTTGATGAACCACTCTCTAATCTAGATGCCCAACTGCGCGAAAAAATGCGACTTGATATTCGATCCATCCAAAAATTATTTAAGATGACCGTCGTGCTGGTCACCCACGACCAAATCGAAGCTTTTGAAATGAGTGATAAAATTTTTCTGATTAATAAAGGTCAAATTGTTCAAGCAGGTACACCATCAGAGCTTAAAAACAATCCCATTAACGAATTCGCAGCCCAATTCTTTGGACTTAAATTCAACACTCGGAGTTTATGAAAAGTTGAGACATTACAGTATATGGATAGCTCATTGGGATATAAATATTAGCAACTTACAATCATAGAAAATTAAAAATAAATAATACAAAAGCCAATAGAGTTCACTGATGAATTAAAGGTTGATGATCCTTAAGTCAGACTGGTTTTTTAAAGGCCAGTTCAATTAACTCAGCTCGCCTGGGCTTGGTAATAAATCACACAAACACTCGCGCCAGTACTCTGGTGCATCAGAGGTATAATCAATCCCAATTTCAAACTTCTGTTCTCCACAATATTTAGTGCGGGCAATGATACCAGTAATATCCAAATCCATGGCCGGAATAAACATTGAAACCTGTAAGCCTACAATATCTTCTATATTGAGGTTTTGTTTATGAATCGGATCACACAGATCTTTTCGTGTCACCTCAAGGCGAAAGCCGCTGGGTGAAGCTTCGACTAAAAACCCTCCATCAGATATAGGAGTCAGGTCACTGATCGACATCAGGCCTTGGATAGCCAGTGGATCAAGTTCTTTTCTATCGAAATATCTTTTTTCAGATTTCATCTTTACTCCTCACAGCTGAAAATCAAGCTGAACATTATTAACTTACTTACCTATTCTTTCGGTCAGTCCCGCCAAAAGTTGAGTTATCAAACTTTAAATCCAATTATCCTAGCTCTATTTCTTGACCCAATGGTTTTCGTCTATGATTTATCCAAGTCTTATCAATTTGAAACTGTCTCAATTTAAGAAACTTTTACTTTGTGGAATTCTTTTAACGGTCCTCGTTGGTTAAATCATTCCGTAAGTCCCACCTGATTTGACCCCGGCTCCTGCCTAACCTTAATTTCGCCCTGCGGGCGAAAACG
>CAYMBT010000119.1:7349-7931 GCA_964388755.1 uncultured Pseudobdellovibrionaceae bacterium
ATCCGCTTTAAGGAGGTCAAATCAGGCGGGACTTACGGAATGATTTAACCAAAGACGATCATCGGCAGAATTTCTAAGGAAAAACTTTGACCTAATTTGCTTATTTCATTTTAGTCTACTTAATCAACTAAACATAAAAATCATCTAGTCGAACTGTCATGCGTTGATCTTTTTATAAAAGCACCTGTTAATCACCAGAGTTTATTAGTCATTCAAAATAAATGTCGGCTATCCAGTCACAGTATTGAATGTTCAAAATGTTAAAGCGTGTTATCTGCAAGAAATCAAAATGGCGATTATCCAACAAATGGATAGCTAAACTATTTGGCAAATAGCTAAATACAATTTCAAAAAATGAGAAATGAAGCCCTTGTTTGCCAATTGAATGAAAAATTTTAAGCATTAAAAACCTATCGGTGAATAGTTAATCAGACATAGGAAATTAAAATCTTAAAACAGATAGACTTTCGGGGTATAAAATTATGACTGGAACAGAATGCTGTTGAAAAAAGTGAAGTAAAAAGTCTTGATGGCTATTTCTATTGAGTTAAAGGGGGCAAAACACACCTCCTTAAAGCGGAT
>CAYMBT010000119.1:7941-8288 GCA_964388755.1 uncultured Pseudobdellovibrionaceae bacterium
CGAAATTAAGGTTAGGCAGGAGCCGGGGTGTGTTTTGCCCCCTTTAACTCAATAGAAATAGCTAATGAGATCTTTTGAATGAGTTAGTATTCAAAGTGTGATGGCCATTGGACGGGTTGGTCGCTGGATAGGTCCATCATGCGTTGAAGGGGAATACGGGCTTTTTCGATGAGGTGGGCGGGGACTTGGACTTCGTTGTCCAGGTTCAGAAGTGTGTTGTAGATTTTTTCTAAGCTGCTGAGTTTCATGTAGGGGCAGTCATTGCATTGGCAATGGCCTTCAAAGGGAGCTTGAATCAGTTTGGCTTCAGGTCTTGCTTTTTGCAGTTGGTGAAAGATTCCGGTTTC
>CAYMBT010000120.1:0-8256 GCA_964388755.1 uncultured Pseudobdellovibrionaceae bacterium
CTTTTGATGTAGGCCATTTCGATATCGCTCATGGGGCTTCCGGCAGGAACACCAATGATTTCGTAGGCGTCCCACATGTGGCCGTTAAAGTTGAAATAGATATTCAGTTCTTGTTCGTTGGATATATCGACGTCTTTGTTGGTGGGGGTGAATTGTATTTTTTTTAGGTTGAGTTTGGTGGGCTGTTGTTTTTGTCTCTTGTTGTTTAAAAAAAGGAGTACGAGGAGAGTGACAACGAAGGCATTGAGGGCTAGGAACAGTGTGGGGCTCATCGGGAAATTGTCTCATGAGTCAGATGAAAATTAAAAGCTTTTTTGTGCTTTGCGTTGGAGAACCCTATGAATAACCCAAATCCCTTTGATCAACAGAAAGCCATCCCTGGAGTTAAAAAAATTATTGCTGTGAGTTCGGGCAAAGGGGGCGTTGGAAAAAGCACCGTCTCTTCGAACTTGGCCATTGCCATGGCTCAACTTGGAAAAAAGGTGGGATTACTGGATGCGGACATTTATGGTCCAAGCCAACCGCGCATGATGGGAGCCCTTCATCAGAAACCTGAAATCAGTAAAGACAATCGAATTCTGCCTATTGTTCGCCACGGAATAAAAATCATGAGCATGGGATTTTTAGTTGAAGAAGATATGGCTGTGGCTTGGCGTGGTCCCATGCTTTTTAAAGCTATGAACCAACTTTTTTATGACGTTGAATGGGGTGAACTGGATTATCTTTTTATTGACCTCCCACCAGGTACAGGTGATGTGCAACTGAGCATGGTGCAAAAAGTTCCGGTCAGTGGAGCGATCACTGTTTGTACTCCACAAAATGTGGCTCTTGCAGACGTTAAAAAATCCATTGATATGTTTGAGAGAGTCAATGTTCCTATTCTTGGAGTGGTCGAAAACATGGCCTACTTTATTTCGCCCAATAACCCGAGCGAAAAAATTCAGATTTTTCCTAAAGGAGATTTGCTGAGTTATTTGGACTCAAAAAATATCACTCACTTGGCAGAGATTCCCCTCATCACAGAAATTGCACTAGCTTGTGAAATGGGTATTCCGTATACGGCTCAAAAAAGTTCAGATCCAGTGAGCCTTGCCTATAAAGCTATGGCTGAAAAATTAGTCCAGCAAATCTAAATCCTTATTCACTCAATACGATCAAGGTTTAAGCCCTTGGTCGAGAACAATAAAAAAAGCACAGATCAAAGTAATCTAACTCTGGTTATTTTAAATCTGTTTGCTTTATGGGGTCCTAAGTCTTCTCTTTTGGACTTATTGGGTTTTATCTTTACTGCTAGAATAGCGTTATTAATGGGAGGGGATTTTTTATGACCCAAAAGCTTCGCTATGTACTTATTTTTATGGCTTCTCTTTTTCTTTCGCAGTCGGCTTGGTCTGAGCCACAAAAAAAAGTGACTCCAGAAAAGAAAGTCGTGCAAAAAAAAGCAATCACCCAAAATAGCGGAGTTCCACAGAAAAAAGGAGTCACCCCAAAGAACTCAACATCACAAAAAAAAATCGTAGTACAAAAAATATATAAACCCACTGTGGCGGCTCGAAAACCTCAGTCCAGAAATTTAGCCTCGGTCAAAAATCGCAAAACAACTTCGGTCATCAAACCCTCACAAATTAAAAAAAGACCAGTTCGCGCAATGACCGCTGCTGAAAAAAAGAAAGTTAAAAAAATAATTAACGATATCGTTGTCGAATTTCAAAAAACAAAAACTGTTCGTGATTGGATCAACAACAGTCCTAAAAGTGTGAAACTTTACAGACGACAATTCTTTTCAAAACATATGAACGAAACATTGCCTAAAGTTGTCGGATCTTCAACAGGCCTTCTCATTTTTACGACCGGCAAAAAAAGGCAAGCTGATGTCATTTCCTATGTAGCTACCCCAAGTGGATTAAAAACTTACTATAACAATCTAGACATCACAGTTCGTAAAGGCGAAGCTGTTGAGAAATGGCAACGAAGAGTTTTTAGCAATAATAGAGTTGCGCAGTTTAGTTTTTTCTTTAACCCTCTTTACGCTCAACCGCCTGAAAATTTTTGGGCCAACATGATTGGATCAATGTCTGAAGATGCTTGGCGCAATTCACACTTAGAGAACTCTGATGGTGCAGCTCTTTTACGTCAGGCCGAAGATCTGATGCAAAATAATGATCTTCAGTGTGCTGGTGGGGACGCCACATTTAGAAACTCTTTAGGTAATACCACCCAAATGATTGCTGCCAGACGGTCTTACACTAACCCCGACTATCTTGACCTGCAATTTGGCAGTACAGAAAATAGAAATCAGCCTCTCTTTAACATCGAGTACCAACCCGACAATTCAATGTTTTTTTTAAGAAGCCGAGCTCTTCCTAATGCTGAAGGTGAAGTTTATGGTACAGATTTTTTACCCAATCTCGCCGGATTAATTAATACCGATCGAGCCAGAACTTTTGGTAGCCAACCCCAAATGGATACAACCACAATGCTCAACAACAGCATGGCTTTTAACGTTTGTAACACGTTGGCACAAAATGGCATGGATGAATGTATCGATACCACTGAACCCCAAGAGTATTTACAGTGCGTGAACAACAGAGTTCTCAGCGAAAGTTTACCTGGAACAGTCAGTTTTAATAATGCTCTTAGCCGTCTCTCCAGAGATGCAGGCCTTGCTTTAAAATCAGATCTTGCTCGTCTTATGGCTCCAGGTAGTATTAATATTCCACAAGCCAATGTCTACCCTTCACTGGATCCAACATTGCATAATAATTTGACCGTCAATATCCCATTTAATATGAGCGCTCCCGGAGTCTCACGCGAAAGATTGATCGAAAGTTTAACCAGCGGCTTAAGAGTCGGCGGCGGCCTTTTAGGACGTGAATCAACCACTGAAGTTTTATTTAATAATTGTTTACAGTCATTACAAGAACAACCCATTATGACTAGAGCCTGCGAAGCTTATCATAAGTCTTTCACAGATCCTTCAGAGTCTTCGCAAGCTCTGAATACTGTTTGGAATCTGATAGAGGCTATACAAAACACATCGGCTAATCCTGCTCCACGCAGTATTTCTGGGCTGCAAGCTGATCGTGCTTCAGCACAAGTGCAGGATCCCCGTTGCGCCACTCAATTTTCAAACCCCGAACAAGAGAGTGCCATGCAGTACTACTCTGATCTTGAACAAGTGGGTGGTTTATCAAGCATACCATCCCACCTTAACTCAATTGTTCATGCCGCCGATGCTGCGCGTGCGTGTTGTACGAATAGAACTTGTGAAGCATTTGTCAGAGGACAACTTTCAGAAGAAAATATTCAACGGGTTCGTTCGAGTCAGTAAGTTATTCTGTATTCATTCAAAAGCCATAACTTCAAATAACATCTCATCCGCTTTCACTGTCTCTTCTTGAGACAGTCCCGACTGATTCTAATACAGTTGTCAAAAAATATTAGGACCTTTGTCGGTGCAGAGTTATACTGAAAGAGTTCAAGAGATTCTTTCTTTGCCAAAGGCAACTCTAGGGAAACCTAGATGTCGCAAAGCTAGAGGGACTAAGGCATCAGCTGATGCTACGTTAGCCAGCTACCAAAGGAATGATACCTTTTTGGTAACCGGGTAAGGAGGAGATCATGGACACTACGCCCATTTTTCGCCCGCCTAGCCCCCCCAAGGCGGGCTTCTTTTTTTAATCTTTACCCTTTGTGACCAACTCTTCTATGATGATCACTATGTTTAATTTCAAAAAAATTATTTTTATTTTAAGTGTTCTGATTTTTTCTTCTCTAAACCCCTCTCTCGCCTCAGAGAAGAGTTTAAAGAGCAAACCCCGTGAAACAAGGCCGACCCAATTTCTGATCTATTTTCAGCCCCTTTTTGAACTCTCACAAAGTGAAGCTCGAAGTTACATTTTAAAAGTTCACGAAATTATATCTCGAAACGATTCAATACAGTTTGAGGCTTTGCTTGATGGGCGAAATTTAAATTGTCAAAAGAAGAAGCAAAAAAGTTGTCACCCCACTCTTTATTTTAATGAACTTTGTGTGCCAGTTAAAAAAAGGGTCAGTGTTTTTTGCGGGCAAAAAATAAAAACAAAAATAGATTTTTTTAAAGAGCCTGTTTTTAATCGCATTGACTGGAACAAACTGGCACTAACCATCAATGAATTTTGCAATCAGACTCTGACCCCTGTTTGTGTTCAGTTGTCTGGGCTTCATAATGAAACATTTAAAAAATATAAAGAACTACTACTAAAAAGAAAAAAAGAGACACAAAGTGATGATGAGGCTTAAAGTCTTTTAAAATTTTTTAGGTATAAACTAGGCTGGGTTGAAAGAATGAAGGATGCTCGTGGGACTTTTTGTTCTCTGGCCTTTTAATCTCAAACCCAGAAGGTGCTTGATAATATATAAAGTTAAGCTCTTGCTGTCGAATAGAAGAGAAAATATTTTTTATTGTTCTTTCACCACTCATGACTGTCTTCCATGAATTAATTTGGCTGGGCTGGTGCAAGTCACTGCTAGCGACCATGGGCAATCCACTTTCATAGACTTCATCAAACAGGTGGGCGCCACTGGCAACCTCCCATGCATCCATTTTTTTTGAGAGTCGATCACGATTAAACCACAAATGAAAAGTTTGGGGTTCTACCTTTCGGGTTGAAACCGGGTGGGCGGCAATGGCTATTCCACCTTGGTGATGAACAAGATCAATAATTTCTTCCACAGAAAAATCAGGGTCAATAAACTGCTTTATACCTAAGGCCACAATATGAGCTGAATCACGATGGGAGAATGAGTTTTTAGTAAATTCAACACCCGGGATCACCAGCATATTGTATTTTCTTAAGGCCCGATCAGCTTCTATTTGTATTTCAGCCAAATAGCGAAGAAAGCTTTTCTCTTTAATGGATTTTTGTAAATAATAAGCTGATTGCCCTAAAAAGGTTTTCACCTCACAAAGGTGATCTGTGATGGCGATGGCTCCAAAGCCTTGCTGACCATAAAGATCGACAAGCTCAGATACACTCAACCGACCATCGCTATTTTGGCTATGAATATGAAAGTCACACAAAAACATCTTGGCCTATTATGGGATAATTTTTTTTAATTTAAAAATCATCATTGTGTCGATAATTGGTTTGTAAATCTCAACAAACTTCAATCTTACTGAGCCGCGCGAAGATTATTAAAAAACTGCTGGGTGCACGTTCCCCATGAAAATTGCAAAGCGTAGTCACGACAGGATTGACGAGACTTCCGCAAAGCCCCTAGGACAGCCTTCTCTAGACTATGGTCAAGGGCGCCGACCTCACTATTTTGTATCACATCAATAGGACCCTCAACAGGATAGGCAGCGACTGGGGTCCCACAAGCCAGGGCCTCGAGCATCACAAGGCCAAAGGTATCCGTTCGACTGGGAAAGACAAAAGCATCAGCCGAAGAATAGTAATGGGTCAGCTCTTCGCCAAACTTGGCACCGGTAAAAAGCACTTCGGGATACTTTTGTTTTAAAAACTCTAACTGTGGACCATCGCCAACCACTATTTTTAACGAGTCAATTTTTAAACTTAAAAAGGCTTCAAGATTTTTTTCGATGGCCACTCTTCCCACATAAAGTAGTTTTGGCCGACTGGATGAGAAGCTTCTTGGTAAAGGTCTAAACAGATTGGTATCCACCCCCCTTGACCAATTGATCAGATTTTTAAAACCAATTTGAGAGAGTTTTTTTTGCATCGAAAGAGTTGTCACCATCACCTGCTGAGCCCTTGAATGAAATCGTTTTAAGATTTGATAAAGGGGCGTGACTGGTAAAAGTGTTCTTGCCTTAACGTACTCTGGAAACTGGGTATGAAACGAGGTGGTAAATTTAAGTTGATTCTCTTTACAAAACTTGCGGGCTGACCAACCCAGTGGCCCCTCTGTGGCTATGTGGACAGCGTTTGGTTTAAACTCTTCAAACTTCTGATGAACTTTCTTCCAGGGTGAGAGAACCAGAGATATATCTTTGTAAGTGGGACAAGAAATGGTTCTTGAGCCATCAGGAGTCAGCATATCAACTTCATGACCCATTTTAAAAAGATGATCACGTGTCGATTCAAGTGTTCTGACTACGCCATTGATTTGAGGTTTCCAAGCATCAGTGACAATAAGTATCTTCACAACAAACCCCCTTTTGCTTTTTTAATTTTATCAGGCAAAGCAAAGGGTATTGGTTTTGTTAAAGTTAACAAATGGTTAGAGAATGGTGCGGATGAATTATTATGTTAAGCGCAAGGTCGAGACTCCTTACTATTCTCTTTTCTAAAATGAGATTTAATATTGAGATCAAGAAAGAGCTCTTTTTTATCACACTTCACTTTGAGGGTCTCATAAACAAAAGTTAAGTTTTCTTTAAAACTTTTTACATCCTCTTCACTCATATTGAGTGTCTTAATAAAATAATCATCCAAATGACCTTGGCTTGTTTCAGCAAAAAGTAAATTCAACTGCTGATAAGTGGATAAGCTCAGATGTCGAATATCCTTAACAAGACCTTGGCTCTTAAAAATATTGGATCCCTTAAAGCCACAATCATTATCTTTAATCAATAAAACTTGAGAATGGGCAAAAGGGACGTCCAAAGAATTTAAAAAATGGGAGACGATCTCAATTATTTTTTTATTGCGAGGTAAAATCTCTTTTTGCCAATCACTGGGCCAGTCTTTGACTTTTTTAAGTTCATTGAGAGCATCTACGGCATTCACCTCAGCCATCCAATCTTCAATGTCTCCAAGATCTAAATTTTCAAAATCCCCTTCTTGATTCACCATAAAGCTGTGATAAGAGTGAATATTGCCAAAGCGATCTTTCTGACCAAAAAGCGTATCTAGAATCACCATATCGGATGCGTCCTTCATTTTTCGAATGGACGAGTAATTATTTGTATTGAGTTCGGTGGCAATAAAACTCTCTACTGGCCGAGCCAAAGCGAGCCTTTTCATGACTTCAGTGCTTTTAAAATTTTTAACACCTTGATCTCCATTTGTTTTAGGCCAAAAGTCTTCATAATACTTTTGTTCACCCCGTGGGTTTTCTGAAAGGGCTCCATAGGTCATCAATTGATCGGGTGTTACGATATCTGGGTTTGATTGGGTTATGAGTTTAACAACAGACACCCAGTTTTTAGAAATAATTTCGCTGGCACTGGCTCTGGATCGTTTCACCCCTAATTCGGCGTGAAACATATGGGTTTGTTTATCAACGGTTCGTAACACAGAAACCGGCACACTATTCATCTGTAAAGCGCGAGAGATATGGTAGTATGAAAGGATAGACGATGTCTTAGCACAGGACATTGAGTACTTATATTTAGCAATTTTTTTAGCCCTTGTTTTCTCGCCCACTTTTTGCGAGCAAAATTTTTCTTCAACACTTTGTTGCGTTTCATCCTTTGGAATTTCAAAAAACTCAAGGGCCGGAAAAGTGCTAAAAAGCTTAGGGCAGATCGCAACACTTTGTTTATCAAGTGCTGGGTCAACCGGATAGATTTCCATATCACAAAGGCGCTTCTGCATTTTAAGATCAGATTTTGAATAGTCAGCACCATCCACTGGAATAGGGGACGGGATCACACAGACCTCAGACTTTGAAAGTTCAACAAGGCTATCGGCATGGGCTATTGAGAGATTAAAAAAAAGTAATAAAGATATTATCAAAGACTGGAACACAATTGACCCCCAAAAAGTTATTGGGGGTTTTTAGCACTCTCACGATTTAACATCACTCACTGTTGTAGAACTTACAGCTTCATGGATCTTTAAGAATGAAATTAATTTGTTTTATCCGTTTCCGCCTAGAGAAGGTATCACCAGGATATGACCGATACGGATGAGACGTCCACGGGCCAAATTGTTTCTTTCTTTAATTTTAGACAAGCTCACACCAAAGCGTTTTGCGATGGTGTAAAGGTTATCGCCTTCTTGCACAACATATTGGCGCTCGCCGGGCTCAAGACTGACCGCCACAGCCTTTGGCTGAGTCGGAGCCGTTGAGATCGCGCGTCCCATGGGCACAATTAAAGTTTTACCAGGATAGAGCATAGAACCGCGATTCAGGTTATTGGCTTCTCTAATAGCTTGGATGCTAGTCCCAAATTTTTGCGCGATATGGCTTAATGTATCCCCGCGACGAATGCGGTAGTTTTCGCCCTCACCTTTTGCAATCACGTTGATTGAAACTTTACTATCACTTTTAGGCAAAGCTGCAATAACCATCTGATCATCAATG
>CAYMBT010000121.1:0-8251 GCA_964388755.1 uncultured Pseudobdellovibrionaceae bacterium
TAACGAAGGGAATGACTATGAAAGTTTTTGTCTGTATCAAACAGGTTCCTGACACTGAGACTCGCATTAAGCTTAAGTCAGACAATCAGGGCATCGACCCCAATGGTGTTAAATGGGTTATTAATCCCTATGATGAATTTGCCATCGAAGAAGCCATTCGTTTTAAAGAAGCCAATCCTTCAGCCCTTGTGACTGCCGTGACCCTAGGTCCACAATCGCGAGTGAATAACGCTCTATTAACGGCCATGGCCATGGGAGCTGATGATTCTATTCTTATTGATACCGATCTTGATCTTGATAGCCTTTCAACGGCGAAAGCCCTGAGTGCTGCCATCAAAAATCATGGCCCAGCCCATCTTATTTTTTCGGGAAAACTGGCCATTGATGGAAACCTTTCCGCAACTCCTTTGATGCTCGCTCAGCTTCTGGATATTCCCCATGCTTCTGTTGTTAGTCAAATCAGCTACGAAGCTCAAGCTGTTACAGCCACACGCGAAGTTGAGGGGGGAACTAAAGAAACCTTTAAACTCACTCTTCCTGCTATGATCACAACCAATAAAGGTCTTAATAAACCAAGATTTGCCAGTTTACCTGGGATCATGAAGGCTAAGAAAAAGCCAATCACCACGGTTAAACTTGCTGATCTTGGACTTGAGCAGGTTGTCTCAAAAGTCAAATTTACTAACTTTGAATTGCCGCCAGAAAAACCACCTTGCAAAATGATTCCTGGCGATCCTTCAGCTCAAGTCAATGAACTCGTCCGTCTCCTTCAACAAGAAGCGAAAGTGCTTTAGGTGAAATTATGAATACAGCTCTAGTTTTTATTGAAAGTTCCAATGGTAAAATTAAAAAAAGCTCGCTCGAGTGTTTGTCGATTTTTTTGGGCAAAGATGTAAATCTGGTGACTTGCTCTGTGGGAGCAAACGCGCAATCCATTCAAAATGAATTGGGTTCATGGGGTGTTAAAAAACATTTCATCTGTGAGAGCCTAACCACCTACAATCCTGAAACTTATCAACGTTTTCTTTCGCAAGTTTTTGAAACACTACAACCGCAATTTTTTGTGGCCAGTTCTAACAATATCACTCGCGATGTGTTTCCAAGGCTCGCGGCTCAGTTTGATGCCGCGTACATGACTGATATTACCGATCTCGAATTTGATTCTGAAATCAGCATCCGTCGCCCGCTTTACTCTGGAAAATGTTCAGCTCAGGTCACTTTCACTGATGATTCCCCTAAAATTTTATTAATTAGGCCGAATCAAATTGAAGTCGCAGAGCCCAAACAATCTTCCTCTGTAGAATTGATAACTGTTACGACGGATTTGACCTCGTCTCGCTCACAAACTGTTTCTGTGGAATCCGGAGAAACTGAAAAATTAGATCTCACTGAAGCTGATACCATTGTCTCTGGTGGGCGTGGACTTAAAGAAGCTGAAAATTTTAAACTTCTTCATGACCTGGCCGCACCTCTTGGTGCAACAGTCGGAGCTTCACGAGCCGTTGTGGATTTAGGTTGGGTTGGCCACAATCTACAAGTGGGCCAAACTGGAAAAACAGTGGCTCCGACACTCTATGTGGCCGTTGGAATTTCTGGCGCTATTCAACATTTAGCGGGCATGAGTGGCAGTAAAAACATTGTGGCCATTAATAAAGATGAAAAGGCACCCATCTTTCAAAAAGCGACCTACGGAATTGTGGGTGATCTTTTTGAGGTTGTTCCTCTCCTCACAGAAAAACTAAAAAGTCTTTAATTCATTGTGTGGAAGCCTCTAATCCCCTACCTTTTGTTCGCGATTTACAGGCTTCTTTACTTCACTTGGCGCATCAAAATTATTGAGTCCAAAACCGTCAAAGAATATCTAAAAAATAATTCTCCTTTTATCCTCGCCCACTGGCATGGCGACGAGCTTGGAATCCTTCATTTATTAAAGCGTTATCATGTGGCCTGCATTATTTCGACCAGTAAAGATGGTGATATCATGGATAAGGCCGTTAGACTTCTGGGGGCGGAGACTGTTCGCGGCTCTTCGACCCGTGGCGGAGCATCGGCTCTTAAGGGCATGATCCGACTCAAAAAACAGGGGAGAAGACCCAGTGTGGCTGTCGATGGCCCCAAGGGCCCCATTCATCAAGTTAAGCCTGGCGTCTTTCAAATCTCACGCCTGACCCAACTTCCCATAGTCCCCATTTCTTTTTTTACCAATAGAGGTCACATTTTTAAAAAATCTTGGAACAAATCCTGGCTTCCACTGCCTTTTGCACATGTCACAATTGTTCTCGGCGAACCTATCCCTGCCGTAAAATCTGATGATGACGCTCATAGCCCGTTATGGGCCAATCTTCTTAAAGATCAGCTGATGCAGACCCGTGAATCGGCGAAAAAACAAGCTAAAGTATAAAGACATCATAATCATCAATATGATATAAAAACCTCTCAATCAGTGGACTTTGACAAAGGACCCCGCGTGAAGCTTTTAAATTTTACAAAAATTATTTTTTTTCTCTCATTCAATCTTGTTTTTTTTAAAGTCGAAGCTAAAGTCATCGAGAAAATCCATGCCGTTGTGAATGGCGAAATTATTACACTCACTGAAATCAATGACTATCAAGCGAAGCTTAAAAATGGTGGGTTCCTGAATGACCTTCTTTTTTCTGACCCGGTCGAAAGAGACAAAGCCATTAAAAGCCGAGACTATTTACTCAAGCTTCTCATAGACGAAAAGATTATCGATTTTGAAGTGAAACAAAATAGCCTCCTTGTCACAGACGAACGAGTGAATAAAGAAATCTCTACTATTGCACAAAGACAAAACATGAACATGGCTCAAATGAAACAAGCCCTCAAAGATCAGGGCATTGATTATGACGAGTACCATACGTTTGTAAAACAAAGTATTGAACGTCGCCAGTTGGTTGAAAAAGAAATAACCAGTAAAATCAAAATATCAGAGCAAGATATTGTCAGTGACTATCTTGCCAAAAGCCAATCTTCAAAAAAACGAGTTTTTGAATTTAATTTATCTCATATTTTATTTTCTGTGGCTGATCAAAAGTTAGCCAATGAAGTTTCTTTGGCCATTAAAAATGGAGCCTCTTTTGAAAGCTATGTTAAAAAACACAGTCGCGATGACGACTCTAAAGACAAAGACGGTGTCTTTGGAACTTTTACCTCTGGCGAAATGATCTCTTCCATTGAAAACTCTATTTCCAACCTTGAAATTGGTCAGTCTACCTCTGTGGTGAAAACACCCATGGGACTTCACATTTTTAAAGTGATGGATAAAAAGCTTGTTAAAGATCCTGATCTTGAAAAAAAGAAACAAGACATCTATCAACAACTTTTTGCCAAAGAATTTAAGGAGCAACTTGAATTTTGGCTTCTTCAAAAAAGAAAAGACGCCATTATTCAAATCAATCCCACATGAAAAAAATTTTGAGTGTTGCCATTACTACGGGTGATCATGATGGCATTGGATTAGAAATTAGTGCCAAAGCACTGGCTAAAATAAAACCCCAAAAAAATGTTCAGTTTTATTTATGGCGTCCCCATAATACCCCGGATTCTTTTTTTCGTCCTATTGATCGAAGTTTTAAACGAACAACTGTCTATGACTGGAAGTCAGCCCTTGAAATCGAGCCTCAGGCTAACAAGATGCTGATCGATATTGCCTCACCACTGCCGCCACCGCGCTGGGTTGAACAAATGGCCTACGCTGGACTTTCAAAAAAAATTGACGCCTTAGTGACGGCGCCATTATCAAAGACTGCAATTCACCAGGCTGGCCTTAAAGATCGTGGTCACACCGATATTCTTAAACGAATCTGCAAAAATAAAAATGTCTATATGCTTTTTGGGGGTCAATATTTTAATGTCGCCCTTTGTACTGACCATCTCCCTTTGGATGAAGCCTATAAGAAATGTGACGAAGAGACACTTTTTGAGTGTATTCGCCTGAGCCATGAGTTCAAAAATCATTTACCTCTAAAAATCAAAAATCGACCCTTGGGGCTTGTTGGGATCAATCCCCATGCCGGCGAAAGCGGGCTCATTGGATTTAAAGAGAGGGATGTTTTTATCCCCGTTATCACGCGAGCTGAAAAGAGTAAGATCTCAGTCACTAAGCCCCTTGTTGGTGATGTGTGTTTTCAAAAGAAGTACTGGAATAATTACTCGATTTATATTGCAAGTTATCATGATCAGGGACTTATACCCTTTAAAATGGCCCACGGGGCCGGTTCTGGTGTACATTTATCCCTTGGCTTACCCTTTGTTCGAACCAGTGTTGATCATGGTACGGCAAAAGATATTTTTGGTAAAAATAAGGCTGATGCACGTTCGATGTTAAGAGCTTTGACTGCAGCGGTTCAACTTTTAAAGAAACAAACTCTTACGTGGTGATGATTTATGTATAATGATTCAATTTTTAGAGAATACGATATTCGCGGTGTTTTTCAAAAGGACTTTGATACTCAATTTGCCCATTATCTCGGTCTAGCCTATGGCCAATTTTTAAAAGACCAAAACCCATCACCTCTTGTTGTCTCCGTCGGCTATGATGCCAGGCTTTCAAGTCCAGAGATCGTCGATGCCTTGATCGAAGGTTTTTTAAAGGCCGGTGCAAAGGTTTTTAATCTTAATCTTATTACAACACCCATGTCTTATTTTTCTATGTTTAAATTTAATCTTGTGGGCGGAATCATGGTGACCGGCTCCCATAATCCACCCGAGTATAACGGTTTTAAACTCTCTTTAGGAAAAACCACAATCTTTGGCGATCAAATACAAAGCTTAAAGAAGTATTTAGAAAATCCAAAAGTGGCACCCACTCGTGGCCAAGTTGAGGACTTTGATATTTCAACGGATTATGTTGACCGTTTAAAATCAGAATTTACCCACTTAAAAAAGATTCCCTTTGTACTAGATTGTGGTAACGGAGCCGCTGGCTCCATCGTTCGAAAACTATACACCGCTGTTGGTCTTGAGCCCGATATCCTTTTTGAAAAACCGGACGGAAACTTTCCCAATCATCATCCCGATCCCACGGTCGAAGAAAATATGGATGCTCTTAAAGAGCGGGTGATTCAAACTCAATCTAGAATTGGGATTGGCTTTGATGGTGATGCAGACAGAATCGGAATTGTGGACGAAAAAGGGAGATTTATTTTAGGCGATGAAATCATGATGATCATTGCCCGCGATATATTAAAAAACATCCCGGCTGCTAAAATTATCGGTGACGTCAAATGCTCTGACCGCATGTACATTGATATTGAAAAACGCGGTGGCAATCCCATCATGTGGAAGACGGGCCATAGTCTTATTAAAAATAAAATCAAACAAGAAAAAGCCCCTTTTGGTGGCGAGCTCAGTGGTCATATCTTTTTCTCTGATCGTTATTACGGATACGATGATGCCCCTTACGCTGGCCTTAGACTTATAGAAATCCTTGGTCGCTCCGGAAAAACCATTGATGGTTTGCTTGATGGAATCCCTTCAAGCTTCAACACACCTGAAATTCGTATAGAAACAAGTGAAGACAATAAAGTGGCCTTGGTAAAAAAGCTGCAAGAGCATTTTAAAACACCACAACCAAATATCAGCGTAAACATGATTGATGGCGTTCGCGTCAGCTATCCTGATGGCTGGGCCTTGGTGCGCTCTTCCAACACTCAGCCTGTTCTGACACTTCGTTTTGAAGCCGACTCTCAAGCGGGTCTTGAACGAATACAATCGGGGATGATGGAGTTGATAAATCCACTATTATGAACAATTTTATCGAAGTCAAAGGGGCCAGAGAACACAACCTCAAAGACATTAGTGTTTCAATAGAAAAAAATAAACTCACTGTGATCACAGGTCTTTCTGGCAGTGGAAAATCAAGTCTCGCTTTTGATACTATTTATGCTGAAGGACAGCGTCGATTTATTGATTCTCTTTCAACCTATGCCCGAAACTTTTTACTTCAACTGAACAAACCTGACGTTGATTCTATCCACGGACTTTGCCCATCTATTGCTATTGATCAAAAAACTGTGGGTCATAGTCCTCGATCAACTGTCGGAACAGTGACCGAAGTTTATGATTATATTAGACTTCTTTTTGCAAAAGCGGGGACACCACTTTGCCCTGAACACAAGATCCCCGTTGAAGGACAACCACTTGAACAGATCAAGCAAGATATTTTAGATAGCTATGATCAAAAAAAGCTCATCTTATTAGCACCCGTGGCTAAAAGTAAAAAAGGTGAATTTAAAAAAGAGATAGAGTCTTGGATAAAAGAAGGATTTATTTCTGCAAAGATCGACGGCGAGTGGGTGACCTTAGAGAGTGTCGAGAGTCTTAAAAAAAATAACCGTCATGACATAGACATTGTTGTGGATAAAGTTGTTATTAACAAAAAAAGTCCTGATCAACATCGACTTTCTCAAGCTATTGCATCGGCTTTAAGCCTGAGTCAGGGACTATTAATTACCGAAACCCCTGAGGGTGAAAGAAAAAACTATTCAACCCATTTTGCATGTCCAGAGTGCGGCTATTCTTTTGTGAATATCGATCCTTTGCTTTTTAGTTTTAATAATCCTAAAGGGGCTTGTGAAAGTTGCAATGGCCTTGGTACACAAGATGTCCTTGAATACGATGTTAATGAATATATTCCTGGCTCTGGCATGAGCACACAAAAAGAGTGGCGCCTGAATACAGAAAACCCTGACTTCGACTGGAAAGATGCCCAAATTTGCTCGAGCTGTCATGGTTCAGGCCTTAAAGAAATGGCTCTGAATATTTATTACGACGACAAAAATATTTATGATCTCTGTCAACTTTCCATAAAAGATCTCAACAAGTTTTTTATTAAAAGTGTTCCACCAAAATTAAAAAAAGAAATTGCTGTGCCTATAATTCAAGAAATCAATTATCGCCTCACTTATCTTTTACAAGTGGGCACGGGCTATCTTTCTCTATCAAGACGTTCTAAAACTCTCTCTGGCGGTGAGGCTCAGCGTATTCGCCTTGCTTCTCAAGTCGGGGCACCACTGGTCGGCGTTCTTTATGTTCTCGATGAACCCAGCATTGGACTTCACCCCAGAGATCATAAAAACGTACTCTCCGTTCTTGATGAAATTAAAAATCGCGGGAACACTATCATTGTCGTTGAGCATGATGAAGACACCATCCGCTGTGCAGATAATATTATTGATATGGGACCACTGGCTGGCCGCCTTGGCGGAGAGCTTATGTTTCAAGGTCCCTTTAAAGATCTTAAAAAATCCACTGGACTCACCGGCGATTATCTTAACGGAAGAAAAAAAATCCCTGTTCCTCAAACCAGAAGACCCGGCAGTGGTGACTTTTTAACAATTAAAGAAGCTCGTGGTAATAATCTTAAAAATATCACAACAAGTCTTCCTTTAAAAACTTTAATCGGGGTCACCGGGGTCTCTGGTAGTGGCAAAAGCACATTGATCATAGACACTCTTTATAAAAGCCTCGCCAATCGTTTTTTAAAAAGATCTTTTGTTGAATCTCCACACAGTGGCATTACTGGTTATGACAAAATTGATAATATTATTGAAATCGATCAAAAACCCATTGGCAGAACACCAAGATCATGCCCTGCGACTTATGTGGGTGTGTTTCCATTGATTCGAAGCCTTTACACCCAGCTCCCTGATTCAAAAATTAGGGGTTATGATTTAGGAAGATTTAGTTTTAATGTAAAAGGTGGTCGTTGTGAAACCTGCCAAGGGGGCGGCACTGTACGTGTTAAAATGCAGTTTCTCTCTGATGTTTATGTGAAGTGTGATGTTTGTAACGGTAAACGATATAATTCTGAAACACTTTTAGTAAAATACAAAGGCAAAACCATCGACGACGTCCTATCGATGAATGTCGAAGAGGCTTTTCATTTTTTTGAAAACCACAAATCCATTCAAAGAAAACTAGAGACACTTTTGCGGGTTGGATTAAGCTACATCACACTTGGTCAAAGCTCCACCACGCTCTCTGGTGGAGAAGCCCAAAGAATTAAGCTCTCGAGAGAGCTTTCAAAACGACTGACCGGGCATACTCTATACATTCTTGATGAACCAACAACCGGGCTTCATATTCATGACGTTGCCCAACTTATTGATTTACTCAGCGAACTTGTGGATCGAGATAATACCGTGATCGTCGTTGAGCATAATCTTGATGTTATTAAATCCTGTGACCATGTGGTTGATCTGGGGCCCGAGGGTGGTGACGAAGGTGG
>CAYMBT010000122.1:0-7932 GCA_964388755.1 uncultured Pseudobdellovibrionaceae bacterium
ATTTCTGAATCAATCTGTGGCCCAGGATCGTTGTTCAAAACCCAGTGTCGAAAACAGTGGGGATCTCATTGATACTTCAATGTCATGGCCTCTTTATCAGTCTACTGAAAATGTGAAAAATGATTTTTGGGATTATTATAGTCATGGCGAAAAAAAGTTTAAGAATTGGATTTACCAAGAGGGGACCCATTACTTTTACGATTTGCCCAATTCAAGAATAAATATTTCAGATCAACTGATTAAAGCACTCACTCATCATCTTGAAGAAGCCCTTAAACTTCAGTATGCTGAATTTATTTTTTACCCTGATCTTGGTCATGTTCACTTGTTTTTACCTGATAACGCCTCAAAAAATTTAAGTCTCGAAGAAAAATTAAATCATCCAGAACTGACTTTTCTTTATCATTCGGCTGAACTTTTTGTATTTAAACAGGGGTCGTTACTTTCTGGTGTGCTAGTTGATGACGAGTGGTTTCGATGGAGATATTACTCGAGAAACTTTTTGGGAGTAATGAATGCTCAGCAAAATTTAAAAATCATTTATTCGAATGACAAATTCTACAATACTGTTCGATCATTGCCTGGGTTTACAATGATTGAAACCCTTTATTTTAATTCAAGTGCCAAGGGATGCTTGAGCTATAATTCTCTAGGCGAAGAGCTTTTTTTTGATCTCTCTTTTTCGCGATTTTGATATTTACTTTTCCCATTGATAGATTTTGAACTGATGAGTTAAAAATGATTTCTCAGCTCTCTAAGGTGAGAAAAAAAATCTAATGAATCCAAATCCATAAGGTTGAGCGATTTTTTTAAGTCTTGGTCATCCCACCTTAAAAAGGGGTTAAGCTTCTTTTCTTCTCCAAGTGTCATGGGTACAGTTGGAATCTGCTTGAACATTTTATCACGGGTGATCTTTAAAAGAGAATTAAACTCTAAAGAGTCGGGAAGAAGGCTTAAACAAAAAAGAATATTTTTTTCTGTGTACTCGTGTGATGAAAAGATGATGGTTTGATCATCAAGATCACGAATAATCTTAAGAGAATATAACATTTGCTCATAACTGCCTTCAAAAACCCGTCCACATCCCATAGAAAAAATAAGGTCACTTGAGAAAAGCCATTTTTTTTCTGGAAAATAAAAAGCACATAGTCCTAGGGTATGACCTGGAGTAAAAATAACCTCGACATTTAGATCAGCTATTTTAATCTGATCCCCCGCTAAAAAGGGGTGATCGATATGTGGTAAACGAGAAATTTCATTTTTTAAACCAAAACTGGGACAAGACCATTTTTTTTGCAACCACTCTGAAGCACCAGTGTGATCATGATGGTGATGGGTGAGATAGATCCCCATTAATTCTAAATCAAGGTCAGTTAAAGTTTTTTGGATAGGTAAGGGGTCACCGGGATCGATGATCCAAGCCTTCTTTCCTTTTTTGATGATGTAATTATAATTTTGATGGGTGGACCATAGATTGGGTGTTTGAATAATTTCGTGCTCATTAAAAGGGTAGATATAATAGGGCTTCATATTTTAAATGAGTCTTCGCTTAAGTAGAGCATTCACATCTGGAAGGCAGGTTCCACAGCCCGTGTTGGCAGAAGTTCTCAGCCTGATCTCTTCAACGGTATGGGCTCCGTAAACTATGGATCGGTCCACGCGTAAGGTTGTGACTTTGCGACAGTGACAGAGTTCAGAGTGTTCTACAGGCTCAACCCATTCACCTTTGATTTTTTTTATCACTTCTCGCCATATCAAGAATTCATGTTCAAAGCCTTTTGGGGCTTCAATCTTTTCCACTGGACCCAAAAGCTTTGCCCGCATAAGTCCACTGAGCTTTAAGAAAGCCAGACAACCTTTGACTTTAAGTTGGTGAACTTTGATTTCACCATTTTCAATGGACCATTGAAGATCAAGTGATTCTCGACCCTGTTCTGACCAAGTCATTTGCTGGATCATTTTAATAAACCTCTCTTTTAGGTTTGATACTCTTAAGTATAGCTTAATTTAAGATAAATGCGGCTAAAAAAGAATTCTTATAGGGCTTTAGATGGATTGGGGACCATAATCTTTTAAGCAGAAGCTTTGGACAATAGATCAACTCTAAGGTATTTTTAAAAATATGGAAATGGATCAAGAAAGTGCAATTAAAACCACCCTGCGCCAAGCCCTTTATCTTTGGTCAGGTTTAAGCCTTGCTTTGACACTTTTTTTTGTGCAAAGCCAAATGTTTTTTGTGAAGACCAGTCCCTTACCCAGTTCAGATCTTGAGTGGTACTTTATTGGCCTTGGCATAATCACTTTTCTTTTTGGTTTTTTATTTTTTAAAAACTACACAAAACTAAGAGAGAAAAAAATATTAAGAATGCCTTACCCTGATCGAAAACAAACTTTGCTCAATGCCTATGTTTTTCAGTTTTTACTTTTTGAAACTCTAGGTCTTTATGGAGTTTTGGTGTCTGTACTGACCCAAAATACATTAAAAGCCATTCCGTTTATTGTTTTTTCTTATTTAGGATTTGTACTCTCGTTTCCAAAGAAAAAGCAGATCGAGCCCTACTTTATCAAATAGGATATTTAATAAGTCACTACTTCAGAGTGACTAACTTTTCTTTCATTGCACTGAGTGTCTGGGCTTTAACGTCGCTGTAGCGGCCATAAATGGTAGCCCCTGACGCAAAATGATGACCACCACCACCAAAGTTTTCAGCAATACTTAAGATCGGAAAGAGTCCTTTACTGCGCAAGCTGATTTTGTAGGTATCTAAATCATCTTCTCTGAATACTGCAGCGGCTTCAACAGTTTCAACATTCATGATCATGTCGACGAGATCGCGAGAATCATCAATATTGAGGCCACGAGAAATGAGGTCCGATGTTTTTATAAGTAGAAGTGCAATTTTATCTTCTTCAAAAAATTCAACTTGGCTGAGAGCCTGGGCATTAAATTTAAGTTTGGCTGCCGTAAAATTACCAAATAGGCGACGATGAATCTCGGCGGGGTTACTTTCAAACTTGAGAAGTTCTGTGGCAATTTCATGGGATTTTGAAGAGTTACGAATATATCTAAAAAGCTGAGTGTCAAAAACTAGGCTGGTGTAGATGGATCTGGCAATGATTTCATCCAACGGAATTTTAAGAGCCATAAGAATATCATAGGCCAGCTCACCAGTACTTGCGGCTCGAATATTGATCACTGAATCCGATGTGGGTGGTGGACCTTCTGTTAGAATCGGATGATGGTCCACAAAAATAATTTTCTGACATTTTTCTTCAAGTTGTTCGTAGAGGGGCTCGATAAGGCGACGATCATTGGTATCAAAAATTAAGGCTAGATCTGATTTTTCTATGGGGTCAAAATGACCATCAAAATATTGAATGTGTTGATCGGGTGAAAGAAAATCATATTTTTTAGGAGTGGCATCCACATTGAGAATACGCACCTTTTTTCCGATTTTTTTGAGCCCGTGGTACATGGCTAATTCAGAACCCAGTCCATCACCATCGCATTGGCGGTGAGTGGTTAATAAAATAGTTTGAGCTTTTTTTATATGTTCAATGGCTTGATCAATCATTCTATTAGCCTACATGACAACAGAATGTCAGGCCAAGCAGAATACGACAGAAAAAAGGATTTATGGACGATCCTTTGTATTGTTCATCAGTGATGGGTTTAGAGCTGAAAATAGGGAAGACCCAAAGTAGCTAGACCAAGGAATGAAAAGAACCCAAAAATATCCACAAGGACTGTGACGATAACTCCACTTCCGACAGCGGGGTCACGACCTAGATGTTTAAGTAGAATAGGAATACCTGCGCATATGGTGCTCGCAAATAATGAAGTCAGAATCATAGACGTTGTCATAATTAAAGCCACAAAGAGTCCGTAATTGACATCATTTTTTGCTATAAAAATAACAAGTCCTGCGATAGTGCCTGTGAGAATTCCCATAAGCACACCCACAGAAACCTCTCTAAGAATAGCGAGTTTTTTTGTAATGTATTGAAAGTCGTTAATGGCAAGACCACGTGTTGTGACAGTGAGTGATTGAATAGCTACGTTACCACTGGTGCTGGTCACAATATTTTTTGTGACTGCTAAAATGACCAGTTCATCAAGAATACCTTCAAAGAAATAAACCACAAGACTGGCACAGCCCGAAAAAACAAGGTTAAGAAGCATCCATGGCGTACGGCTGGCGACTTTTTGTGAAAGGGGCGAGTACACACGATCACTTTCTTGCAAACCAGCAGTGGCATAGATGTCGGCTGTGGCCTGCTCTTCTACGATATCAAGAATGTCATCAACAGTGACGATTCCTAGGATCTGACCCGCTTCATTCACCACAGGAAGCGCGATATAATCATAATGGCTCACCAGTTGAGCCACTTCATCCTCGGGCATGTCAGGTTTAACTGTAACCACTTCTTTTTTGGCGATTTCAATCAAGGGACGGTTAGGATCACTGGTCGCAAGATCTCTTAAAGAAACAACCCCTCGAAGTCGCTGCTCATCGGATACGCAATAAATATAATAAATGCTCTCTTCCTTTGATTTTTGGCGCAGAAGATCCAGGCCTTCTTGAGCCGTAAAATGAGAGGGGATAGTAAAAAAATGGGTATCCATAAGTCGACCGGCAGAGTCTTCGGGGTAATTTAAAAACTGCAGGAGTTTTTCTTTTAGATCAGGGTCAAGATCGACCATAAGAGTATCTATTCTTGAAGACTCAACAAATTGCAGTAAGTAGGAGCCCTCGCTTATGGAACTCTGCTTCAGAACTTGCACCATTTCGTCATTGGTCAAGTTGTCCAGGGTTTGAGGAAGTTGAGTCTCAGGGACTTGTTCAAGAACATTACCCGCTTTTTTGATTGAAATCAGTGCTTTGAGCAGGCGATTTTTTTCGCTCTGATTAAGCACGGTTAAAAAAGAGGCTAAATCAGCCGGTTCGACTCTTTGAATAATAGAGCGTAGCGGGCGGGTATTACGCCCAACAAGTAGTCTTTTAAGAATGGCTTTATTTGTAGGATTGAGCTTCATATACCAGATTCCTTTAACCACTTGAACTGTGTCAGAGATCAAAAAAAAGACAAGTGTTTGGATTGCTTAAAATCAAATAAGATGGGCCTAAGTGGCCTAACTTATGGCTCAAATAACGATTTAAAGCCTTATCTAAAGCGCCTCACGTGATCCCATAAAACAAAGGCCTTTTTATCACTTAACTCTTTGTCATTACTATAATTATTTCTTTAATTCATTGCTAGAAATAAAGACTTCCTATATAAACATTTCTTTTTAGCAGGCCCATGGATCAAGATCATTTTATTGGTCCAGCCTGAGAGGATGAGAGACATGTCGAATACATTACCACTGACAGTGCGCGGAAAACAGCTCCTTGATGAAGAGCTTAAACGTCTTATACACACTGATCGGCCTGAAGTGATCAAGCAAATCGAAGAAGCCCGGTCCCATGGTGATCTCAGCGAAAACGCTGAATACGACGCTGCCAAAGAACGACAAGCTCTTGTTGAGGGACGTATTCAAGATATCCAAAGTAAATTGGCTGGAGCAGAAATTGTTGATCCTGCAAAAATCCAAAGTGTAACTGTTGTATTTGGCGCCACTGTGACTATGATTGATTACGACACAAACGATGAAGTTAAATACCAAATCGTTGGTGTGGACGAGGCGGATGTTAAAGCGGGTTATATTTCTGTTCTTTCACCCCTAGCGCGAGCCTTGATTGGAAAAAAAGTGGGCGAGGTTGCTGTGGTGGCTTCGCCAAAAGGTGAAAAAGAGTACGAAATCACCAAAGTGATTTTTAAATAGTTTTAAAAAACATCTTTTAAGCCTTTTTCCTTTTGTTGTAGAATTTGATTCAACCTGTGATGGAGAGGCCAAGTAGAAGTCGTGCAAGAGGTCCAGTTTAGAAATTCGCTTTATCGCTTTTTCCTGATTTCAGCTTTAGTACTTGTGATTGGCCTGTTATCTCGACATTTTATCTCTCGAATCCCCATTGAAAAAAAATATCTTGAAAACTTCATCGCAGAGCAAAGCTATAAAATTGAAACCACAAGAGCAGAAATCCGTTTTTCTAATGGTATCAAACCGATTCTAGGGCTCTATATCCAAAGGGTATCAATCAATGATCCAAAGTGCCAGGCACGCTCAGCATTAATCAATGATTTGCTTTTTATCGTTAGTCCTTTTGAACTCTTAAAAGGCAAATTGGTTTTATCAGAATTGATTATTGGCCATTTGGATTATACCGAGCCCAAGGGGTGTGATTTTGAACTGGCTCAAAAAACAGATCTATTAAATATCGAAAAAGAAAATGTCACGCCACTTGAGCCGCCAGATTCTTCACCAGTAGAAGCGAGTCAGGATTCATTAGTCAAACAACCATTAAAAGACACGGATACCCCTAAAGGGGATAGCGACAAGACGACGACAAAAGTCAAAAAACTTTTGGCCAGGGGTCAGGGTATCCCATCAAAAAAAATGTTAGCTTTTTTTAATCAACTCACAGAGCTGACCCAAAAAAATAAGATATCACGCTTAAAAATTAAGTCTCTTAAAGCTTCTTACTGGCACTCACTTCTTGAACACTCAACCATTAAGACACCTGTTGAAGTGTTTTTTAAAGATCGATTCATTATAAAAATGGATGTGGAACAGTTGAATTACAAAGGCGTGTCTTTGCCGGTGGATAAATCAGCGATGGAAATCCACTTAGGACCTCAACAAATTGACCTTCATTGGAAGAATACTGTGAGAGAAGGTCTTTTAAAAGTTGAACTCACGCAAACAAATAATGAAACTTTGCAAAGCGACCTTAAAATTGATTTTGAAAAAGTGCCTCTTTCACCCATCACTTCTTTTTTTGGAAAAGACCACCAACTGAATTATTTATGGACCAACTGTAAAATAAGACTCAGCTCACCCTTTTCGCAGCTCTTTATGACTCCCCTCAATGTCAGCGAATGCTTTATTGATGGTCCTTACGGTAAAATAAGTCTCGAAAAAATGGACGGAAATCTATCAAAAGTGAATTCTGTTCAAGTTGAAATTATGAAATTAGAACTGGATCAGGTGATTAAAAATAAACGCGACTTGTATTTGTCCGGAGTGATTGCCAATTACGGAGTTTTGAGTGGCTCGTTGAACTATAACGATGGAGTGATTGATTCACGGGGAGAAATCGAGAATACAGATTTTCTGTTTTCTAATAAAAGCCGACGAGATCTGCAAAAAATAAAAAAAATACCGTGGACTATTTCTGGCACCTTGGCTGATTGGAAGCTTCAACTTAAATCTTTTGAGATCGAGAACGGTGAATTCGATGGTCACATCGAGCTTCGCGCTCTGGCTGATTCACGCCAAACTATGACGACACAGTTTAGTGTTAATAAACTTTTACTGGATAATCGCATTTACCAGCTGATGTTAGGGGCCCAAAAAACTTTTTTTAAAATTTACGGTCAACTAAAAATTCAACGGGGCAAAATACAAAACGGTTACTTTATAATGGCAACTTCTGATCTTGAAACAAAAGATTTTAAAGCCACGCAGTTGAAGTTAACCGGATCCTATGAACCTGAAAAAGGGGCTGACTTTAAATTTTCATCCCAGTCTGGTTTTTTACAAAAAGACTCTGAACTGTTTAAGTGGTTAAGTCCTACGAGTTTGGATAAAGACTGGTCAGCCAAGACGGCTTCGACTTCGACCATTGAATTTCAAGAAAGTTCACTCAAAGCCAATCTCAAAGATATTTTTACTTGGACCAGAGGTTACTTAAGATTTTCGGATGGTTGGCAGCTCAGTAGCGAAGGGAAAAGAGGGTTAGATAGAGAACTCTCGGGCTGGATTCAATGGGATCAGCCCAGCGGTCAAGTTTCACGCTGGGACTACCAAGGAATCTTTTTGAAGGGTCA
>CAYMBT010000122.1:7942-8247 GCA_964388755.1 uncultured Pseudobdellovibrionaceae bacterium
TTTTGAATAGTAGTCATTTTTAGATTTTGCCTGATTTTCTTAAAAAATCAAAAACCCTTCTGTTTCTGACTGATAAAGAAGAGTCTTTGCGACAAAAAATGAGCGAAGTGCGAAAAAAAGCAGTGAATTCTGTGAAACAGGCCCTGCAGTCGAAAGAAAATAAAAATTCTGAAAAAGAAATTTCAGAAAACACAAATTCAGAAAATAAAAATCCTGAGACTCAGAATTTAAAGAGTATTAAAGAAGAAAAAAAGGCCTCGCCTCAATGACAAAGTTTCCCCACTGGCAAATTCATCGTGGTTACT
>CAYMBT010000123.1:0-941 GCA_964388755.1 uncultured Pseudobdellovibrionaceae bacterium
CATCGAATTCACCATTTGGGGCAGGTTAGAAGACAAATTAATTTTACTTTCTTTGTTTGAATTATAATTTTCTAGATCTTTCATCAGCTGGTTACGAAGACTGACAAATTTTTGTGAGTCTGTGGTTTCAAGTTTATACAGATTTTCGTTGAGTTGTTTGAGCTCTGAAGTTAATTTTTTATAAATATTTCCGCTCGTTAAATTGGGCTCAGCTTCTCCCAATTCTTTTTCGGCATTTTCAACAGCGATCGCCATCAGACACTCTTGGTTTTCTGCGATTAAAGAATTGATGTTGGTAAATGGGACCACGTATTGATTTCTGACTTCTGGAGCCAGCAGAGCGGCTTTAGGTAGCACAGAGATAATCTCGTCAAGAGCTGCAAGAATTTTTTGCGCCATAAAATTAACCTCTTGGGTATTGTCTTTATCGATATCAAAAAGTTTGAGATTAAGCTCATCCAGCTTAGTTCTTAAAACAAGAAGTTCGTCTTTAATTTTTTTGGGCACTCCAGTCTTGTAATCATCTTCGAGTTTTTTTTGGATCACGCCGTAACGGGTTTCAAGATCCTGCTGAACGATTTCAGTTTCACAGCTTTTTTGCTCAGTTCCAGCACTCAAGGCATCAACTTCTTGGGCCTTAAGTTCATTAGAAAATAAAATAATAAAGGAAGCCAAGGATAAAAAAGTGAGGGTCTTTTTAAAAGACTCACTCCACTTTAAAAATACAGATCCTTTTAGCTTTTCCACAGACGTCACCTCGACCGGGTAAGTATTCAATTTTTAAGCCAAATAGACAGACTTTCAGACTGTGCCTCTTTTAGCCCTCATTCCAAAGAATCAGCCCCTTGAGCCACAGACCGCCCCAAAATGTCTTTGTGAATGAAAAAAGTGACTTTTTTTGTCATAAATAGAGTCTGTTTTACTCTCTCTATCGATGGTAT
>CAYMBT010000123.1:951-8231 GCA_964388755.1 uncultured Pseudobdellovibrionaceae bacterium
CTTTTTTTGTCATAAAATCAAGGCTTTACGGACTTGCCCGATTGTCTAGTCTTCTTCATTTTTACGCCGACATTTTGTTCTGATCGAGGATAATGGTTGTTAAACAAAAATTTATTATGGAGGTTATGTGAAATACATAAAATTAGTTTTTATTTTCTTGGGTTTAGCAGTACTGGCAGCTTGTAGCAGTAAAAATGATGGTGGAACCACGACTACTGTTAATCCAAATGGTTTAGCTATTAATAGCGCATCAAAAGCTTTGGATTCATTGAACAATCTCGTCCCAAGTTCTTTTGTCTCTCGCGGCGGAGTTCCCACAGATTATTGTAATACAAATGGAATTCCCAAAAAAACGAATGGTGATTTAATGACCGATGATGTTGTTGAAATCGCGGCGGGGTATGGATTTTGTCAAGCGACCTATAACTCACAATCTCCTGATACAGCACAAGGTTCGATGTACATTGCTGGCGGAATGGCTTGCGAAGCTGCATTAGCAGGTCTTTTTGATAATTTATCAACTGGTGGTGCTGGAGAAAACACTGTTACAAAAGATATCACCTTCAATACCACCTGCTGGGGTAATCAAGCTCAAGTGGATGCATTTATTGCGGATGCTGGTTCGAGCACAATAGAAGATGTGGTTATGACCGTCGAAGAGGTATCCGGCAGTACAGCTTACGATTTTAAAGTGAGTTTTGTTATTACGGGCATGGGTACAATTGAAGTCTATACACTGAATAACTCAACAACATCAGCAGCCCTCAATGCGACGGATGGTTGGGCATTTAGGCTGGACAAGGCAAGCGGTACTATTAACTATGAAAGTATAGATACTGATAACAATCGCTGGGTGCGACTGATTGTTAATGGAAGTTTAACAACAAGCGGTACTTATTCTGAACTTGAAAGTGTGCTTGGCTTTCAGCTTGAAAGTAATAATAGAATTTATTCTTTTCATGGTGACCTCACGGAGGGTATTATGGGTGATTATGCTGGCCTTGGTGGAGACCCTGATTTTTCTGACCAATGCTATTTACCTGGTGGCACAGAAAGTTGCTCTGGTGTAGGTATTGATGTTGTAGATGCCGATGTCACAGCTCTTGCGGGTAATATTGCGACGGCGAATACCAATCTTAAAGCCTACACTGGCACTATACTGACTATTACTACAATCGATCCAACAGATACCGATATTACGCTTTAATAATTTTAAAATGAAAATTGATTAAAAAAGTGTCAAAAAATAAAGGGGTGCTCATCAAATAATTTTGAGCACTCCTGTTTAATCATCTGTAAAAATCAATATTTTAAGGTATCAGTTAGATCCTGTTTTAAAAATCCTCATTCATAGTTCTAAATTTTTTTTCTTTGATTTAAAATTGACTTATTACATATTTTTTTTTGATGATTTGTAAAAAGCAGAAGACTATTTCTTTAGAGAATCTGTTTATAATTTCACAGTGCTGCTGGGGTAATCTTCAAGGTGTGTCTCGCCTAAAGCTCCAAAGTATTTTACACTTCTGTGATTAAAATCCACATCATACCCAACAACTCCAGCAGCCCAAGCGGCTTTGAGAAACTCTGGAAAGCTTAACTTTCCACCTTGTTTGAATAGCTGTTAATAAATCTTTTAAGTTAAAAACCGGTATATTATTTGTGCCAGTGACTAAAGGTGTTCCTTGTTGAACAATACACCCGTCTTTCATGACATAAATGGACTGACAAGAGGGTAAAGACCAACGATTGAATTCAACTCCGGCCTGACGAAGAGCCTCAGCAAAAACGGGAAAGCCCCCCACTTTGGGGCGAATAGAAATTGCATATTTTTGAGCTTCTATAAGCTTATCTTTTAAGTCCTTCATACTATTTAAAGGCTCCTAAATAGCTGAAGTGGTGCTTAACGAAGAGAGGCTATCAAGTTCACCGGTCAGGGTATGGATTTCAGAGCGAAAATCAGCTTGCTCCCCCTGCATTTTTTTTATTTCCCTGTGAAGCTGGTCAATTTTATATTCGAGATTGGATCTTTGCGAGGCTATTTCTGGGTCTTCGTTAACTGTTACATCTTCGGTCATTGTGTTGGTATTTTTGTCATAAGTTTTCTTTTTAGAGACCACATTGTTTTGTGGTAAGCGACGAAGCCTGCGTTCAAGTTGATGGGTCTCAGATTGTTTTTGTCGGATTAGATTATTATGACTACCAATTTGGCTATTGAGAGAGGCAATCTTGTTTTTTAAATAAACCTGTCTGCCTTTTCGGTAAGAAACCATAAAATTCTTTTCAGCTTCAGGCGGGCACTGTTGTTTATAGACTCCACCGGTGCTTGCAAAAGTTAATGCATTTTCTGGTAAACAAAAAGATCTTATACCTTCGTTATGTTGAGCCTTGAGGCGTGATTTAAGACTAGGGTCACAGAATTCATAGTTAAAAAACTCTCCTGAAGCCCCCTTTTGCCTGGCTGTTTCTAGTTTGCAATAGTTTTGCATTCCCAATTTAAAACCACGATCCAGTTCGCCAGAATTAATATCGGTTTCTGCTTTTTCGCAGGCTTTAATCCTAGAATCTTCATCCAATCTTTGGCCACGCATGGCTACGTCCTGGGCATGTTGAAACCAGTTTACTTTCTCACATTCTTTTCTGACAAAGTAACTGGAACAAGAGGCAAGAAGGAGGATTGAAAGAACGGCTAATATTCTAAAATTCATAAAATCTCCGATTTTTAAAATAACTAAAAAGTAATCTTAAATATTTTTATAAATAAATTCAGCTATTTTTTTCTTATAAGGTCCCTCAAATTTCTTTAAGCCATCAAGGTGCCCCCCCTGATCAAGGTCAAAAACTTCGATATTAAGAGCTGAGTGAGGCTTAAAAACAGCATCAATAGTCTGTGGGGGAACAATCGGGTCAAGCCCTCCACGAATCGACAATATAGGGATTTTTTTTGGCCAAACTCTTAAAACTCGGCTCAGCTCTTTAAGGGGTCTTAAACCCCAAAGTAAAGTGCCAATAAAGGCAAGAAACGAATTAAGGATCGGATTTTTAATTCCAACAACATTGGCAAAAAGATTCTTTGAGTTGTTATATATTTTTTCAAAGGGTCCACCGTCACAGATCACCATAGAAATATCATTTCGACCATGGGCCGCCCAAAATGTAGAGAGCGAGGGGCCAGAGAAACCGTAAAGAATTTTATCGCCTTCGATGGTGTCTAAAATTTTACGGATCTGCTCTTTCCAGATGTAAAAAACACCGCGATAGAAAAAAAATAAGAGCCAGTGAAATATTAAAGTTTTTCTTTTTGAACCATAAAGAAGATTAAAGCTGACACAATCAAAACCCAGTTGGTTGAGGTAGCGATAGTGTCTCGCTGTTGTTCGATGGGATCCCCACATATGATGGACAAACACAACAGTGTGAGGATATTTTTTTTCAGTGGCGGGGTGAAAGTAAGTCTTAAATCCTGATCGACTTATGACTTCTGATCCCACCACTCCTCCCAGTGGCCTGATTGCGCAAGGCTTGGTGTAGTTGAAACTTGAGCGAGCTGAGTCTTACTCAGGCGCACAGTCTCCATCGCGGTTTCAGAAAGCACTTTACCGCAAGCTTCAAAAACAGCTTTGGCATTAATACCGTGATAATTATAAATATCCACAGGTCGACCGCACTTAGAATGTTTTCTGACAGCACAGGCTTCGTGTCGAACACCGACAATAGAACCTAGATTATCTAAAAGCCCAGGCTCTCCGTCGTGAACGCTGACTATAGGGACACGTCGACCAGAAAGTGTAGCAATCTCACCGACCGTGGCATTACCGTTGACGGTGGGGTGAAGATAAAGATCTCCGGTGATTTGAAGTTCATTTTTAAGGTAGCTATAATTATTTTCATGGGCCAAATTACCGCAAAGAAGATCAGGGGATGTGACAACGATAACGTTGGCATAAATTCCTTTTTCTAAAAGTTGGTCAGAGGCTTCGACAGCTTCTGTGACCATGGCGCCTAAAGAAAAAATATTAACCACATTGTCACCGGGTTCGTAATTAGCATATCCACGGTAATCAATCAGGTAATAAGCACCCTTTAAGACTTCATCACGCAAGGTATCCATCATTTGTTTTTCGCTGACGGTATCAATTGTTGATTCGTCCACAGCTTGGGCTAAAGGAAAATCTTTAAGACAAAGGGGCATCTCTTGACTGACTTTAAATCTCATTTGACGACTGAGATATTTGGTTAGAATTTTTTGATCAATTCCGCGGGTGACTCCACGAACGATAACGCCGGTTCGCCCTTGATTATCATTCATAAAATGTCGTCGCATGGATTCTGAAAGGATCCAATCCATTTCGACACAGAAAGCAGGCTCCCAAGTGATTTGATTGGGGATTTGGATATCTGATTTCCATCCATGTTGTGCACCTTCAGGAGAAAGGGTCACGCCTGATGGTGTTCCCACTAAAATAAAACTGGAGCGCCAATAAAGATTATAAAAAAGTTGATCCAGGGCACGCTTAATAAAAAAGTCATAAACAGTCATTAATGGGAGGATGGGGATACCTAAAGTGTCACGCATACGTCCATAGGACCCCATGCAAGACATGGTATTAGCCTCAACGATTTCAAAGCGCACAAAGCGATCACTGTTGCCTTCGTGGGGAATAAGATCAGGAAGTTTACGATCTTTAACACCATACTCTGTTTCAAGATCGTCAGTGATGGGAGCACCAAAAATTTTACCATCCATAGCGGGATTAAGATTGGTACTTGTCCCAACATCGGGCGCCATGGTGGTGAGCATTTCACCAACAGTTTTCCATCTTTTTTCTTCATCCGTCAGAGGTTTGCTGTCAGTGCCGTCTTTAGCATTAGCAATTCGTGTGAGCTTTGCCGTGCACTGACCCAGCATCCACTGGGTGTGCGGGTAGCTTGCCATTTTAAGATTGATATCAAGGCTTTCAGGAATCCCGCCGTCTTGCTGGATGCTTTGAGCAAAAAACTTTTGGTTTTCTTTTTTCAGCTCAAATTGCAATTGCATTTCTTTGTAAATCTCTTCGCTGCGAGCTTTTAAAAATGCCCCTTCTTTTGAAGCAGGATCAAAGCCAGCAAAAAGAACATCTTTTTTAAGCCCCTGTGCCGTTTGCAGTCGAAGCATCTCGTCTTCACTCGGTAAAGAAGAGTGATTACCCTGTTCGGCTTCCATCTCTAGACCCCAACCTTTTAAGGTGTGTGCGATCACAAGAGTGGGTTGTTTGGTGTTTTCTTTTGATTTTAAAAAGGCTTCTTCAAGAGCATAAACATCATGGCCACCAAAGTCTCTGAGGGACTCGTAAAGATCTTGGTCGCTGACCTCTTTTAAAAAACTTTTTAGAGAGCTGTATTTTTTAACCATTTGTTCTTTAAGTTTTTTAGGTTCTTTGATGAGAAGAAGAGCTTGTAATGCATAATCACTGATTTCTTCTTCAAGAAAATTTTTAAATACAGATCCTGTTTTAAGCTCAAAAAGCTTTTTTCTTTTTTTACCGTGACGAACCTGGATCACTTGCCAGCCATTGGCGAGCATGGTTTTTTCGATCCGTTCGTTGTCGGTTCCACCCATGATCTCTTTATTGGTGATACGGTGACCATCAAGGCTTTGGCGGTTGTAATCAAGAATCCAAGTCAAATTACCAATTTCTCTTTCGGCAAAATCAGGGGTGGCTTCAAACAAAGAGCCTTCGCGAAATTCAGAGTCCCCCATCACACACCAAAAGTGAGCATCAGGAACTTTATAGCCATGCTTTTTGGCAAAACGGTAAGCCAGAGCAAGATACCCCGCATTCACTGGCGGAATCCCGACTGTGCCTGATGGAAAGAAGTTGTGATAATCGGGATCAAAAATAGAATGATAGCTTTGAAAGGCGTGGGGATATTCGTCGTTAGCAAAAGCGCGTAAGCGCATCATGGCTTTATTTTTTTCTTCAGGATTAAGTTTGCTACCATCGGTATTAAAAAATAAATCAAGAAGGTAATTAAAGGCGTGATCAGCTGGTGAGGCATGGGGTTTATTACAAATGTGATCGTAACCTTTTTTGACCAGCAAATGCAGAGTCCCTAAAATATGCAAAGCCGAACTACTGCCAGAAGCATGTCCACCCACTTTAGGATCACCTTTTTCTTTATCACTTCGGTGATTGGCTTGGTAAATCATTTGAGTGGCCAAATAATGGGCCCGTGAAAATACTGTATCCAGTTCCTTTTGAGAAACTTTGGGTTTCGACATAACAACCTCTCTTATTGCAGCGAATCTTAGTCAAAAAACCACTGTTCTGTGAAGCCTTTTTTTTGTTGGTTTTTTATTGTGAAAAGGCGCAAATTTTTACTGAATTTAACCCTATAAATCAGTGGTCTTTTAGACACACATCCTCTCAGGCGCTGTTATCAAGTTTCTAACACGAAATCCCAGTTGAGCTCAATATGACCAGCCCCATTGACGATCCCATCGGGTGGGTTTGGAAAAGGGGCAGCTGAACGAAAAGCCTCAATGGCCGCATCATCCAGATCATTGTAGCCTGAGGCGTCTTTGACTTGTATTCGAACTAATTCGCCCTGTTCATCTAAAGTTATGACAAGACGGGTAATTTTATCGTTTACGCTGGCGAGTTTTCGGCCCTGTCGAAGAATCTTGGTGATTTTTTGTTTGATATTGGGTTCCCAGTGTTGCCTGAGCTGGCTTTTAATTCGGCTATAGTATGAGTAATAAACAAACTCTCTGGTTTTCAGTAATGTTTCTGATCCAGCGACCACATCTTTTAAATAATCATCATTTTGGCTCACTTCACTTCCAGAACGGGCAGGGGCCGAGGCCGGTGCTAATTTTGAAGCATCAAACTGATTGTCAAAAAGTTGGGGTTTAAAAAGATCTAATTTTTTTTGCTTTTTTAAATAAACCGGATCTTGAGCTAAAAATTCTTTTTGGTTTAAAGCTTCTTCAGGTTTTGCGGGTTCATCTGTCGGCTTTTTTGAGGGATCGGATTGCTGTGGATTTTGCTTTTGAGCCAAAGTGGTTTCGCCCTCTTGATTATTTTTGCGATTTTTAAATTCACCGTTTTTTTCGGCCCGGGTCTCTTTTTTGATGTCCTGATTATTTTTGCTTAATCGATAGTCTTTTTCTGGAGTTTTATCGTTAATGCTTTGATCATCCTGTTCAACAATTTGCACGCTTTCAAGATTGTCGACTTTAGAGTCATCACGAAGCTCGACCCACTCGACTTCAGGTGGGGGAGTTGGGGTCAGATTAAGGT